>NZ_AONB01000005.1:0-199488 GCF_000585235.1 Nitrincola nitratireducens
TTTTGTGTGTCATAACGTTAGATTCTCTGAATCTAAGCGTCTTTTTCGTCTTGTTAAGACTCATCCTATTTACTTTTCTTATATAATTATTAAAACTGTCTTACATTTTTAATAGGTGTGTGCAATGTATACAGAAGAAGATATTAGACGATTAACTTGGCAGTGCCGAAGAGGCATGTTAGAGCTAGATGTTTTGTTAGGTCCTTTTGTTGAGACAACTTTTCGCAGTCTGAATGAAGCAGATCAGAGGTGTTTCGTGCGTTTGTTAGATTGTGAGGATCAGGATTTATTTACTTGGTTGATGCAACGTGGCGAGTCAGAGGATGCTGATATACAACGTATGGTAAGGATGATTCTTGAACGGGTTCAACCATCTTGAAGTGACAGTCGGCCAGTCAACGCTGGTCGTCAGTGTTCTTCTTGCAATTCTGACAGTCGCGTTATTGTCTATATCACTAACGCCACTATTTAGTGGTGTCGTTTACTATATGATGCTTTTTGGCTGTTGTTATTACGCAGGTATAACCTATAAATCCTATATTAACACCCATATAGGTTCGAAGCTGACGTGGAATCCAGATGCTGACGAATTGCACCTTACAGATTTAAAAGGCAAAGTTCGCCGTTTTACTAAAATTCAGCGAATCTCACATCACCAAGTTTGGATATATTTAGTGCTGGATAACGAAGAGGGACAGGTCAATCTATTGTTGCCGATAGATTCCATGCCCTCTTCGGATTTTCGTCGTTTAAGTGTGATGTGTCGTTACATTAAATAGACCTTGTTGCACTGGGCCAAGGATAGTTTTTAGGTGCTAAAATTGTATCCGCTATATCTTTAGCGGCCTCAGGATAGTCTTTCGTGTAGTGTAAACCCCGACTCTCTTTACGTTGCATAGCACTCAAAATGATAAGTTCAGCAACAGTTGCTAGGTTTCTTAACTCTATTAAGTCACGACTAATTTTGTAGTTTGAATAGTATTCCGAAATTTCCTTTTGTAACATCTCAATTCTATGATGTGCACGTGCTAGACGTTTGGTTGTTCTTACTATACCAACGTAATCCCACATGAAACGACGCATCTCATCCCAGTTGTGTGAAATGATGACGTCTTCATCCGAGTCGGTAACTTGTGACTCATCCCACTCTGGAAGGTCAATATTTGTTTCATCTGAATAGACTGCAAGTTGCTCTCGTATATGCTCTGCAGCAGAGCGTGCATAGACAACACACTCTAATAATGAATTTGAAGCAAGTCGATTAGCCCCATGTAAACCCGTAAAGGCGGTCTCGCCGATTGCATAGAGACCTGGTATGTCAGTACAGCCATTTATGTCTGTCACGACTCCACCGCAGGTATAATGCGCTGCCGGTACAACAGGGATAGGATCTTTAGTAATATCAATTCCATACTCATTGCAACGCTCATAGATTGTAGGGAAATGCTCTTTAATAAAGTCTGCAGGTTTGTGCGAAATATCAAGGTAAACGCAGTCGCACCCTAAGCGTTTCATTTCATGGTCAATAGCGCGAGCGACGATATCGCGTGGAGCTAACTCCATCCGGGGGTCAAAATTTTGCATGAAGCGATCGCCATTAGGCAGTAAAAGAAGGCCGCCTTCTCCGCGTACAGCCTCAGTAATTAGAAAGGATTTTGCGTTTGGATGGTATAAGCAGGTCGGGTGGAACTGATTGAATTCCATATTTGCAACTCTACACCCAGCTCGCCAAGCCATGGCGATACCATCACCTGTTGTTCCATCGTGGTTGCTTGTGTATAGATATGCTTTCGATGCGCCGCCTGTGGCAAGAATAACTTTCTTGGCTTTAAATGCGATGATTTCACCTGTCGTGTGGTTCAGGACGTAGGCGCCGATGCAGTGATTGTTCGGTAAGCCAAGCTTTCGTCGTGTAATAAGATCGATTGCAATATGATGTTCAAAGATTTCGATCGATTCTTTTTCCAGAGCCTTCTCAATCAGCGTTTCAGCAACGGCTCGTCCTGTTGCATCTGACGCATGAATGATACGACGATGAGAGTGCCCACCTTCTTTAGTTAGATGATAGCTTTCTCCTTCCTTTGTAAAAGGAACGCCTTGGTCAATCAGCCATTGAATGGCCTCGGGGCCATTGTTAATGGTGTGTTCAACCGCAGATGGAATGCTTAGATGAGCCCCTGCCACTAATGTATCAGCAACATGATTGGCCAGTTTATCATCTTCATCTAAGACAGCGGCAATTCCACCTTGTGCTAGCCATGTAGAACCTGTTTGGACGGAGCTTTTGCTGAGTACGGCGACATGCGCGTGACCTTCTAAGTTGAGTGCAAGGGTCAATCCTGCAGCTCCACTGCCAATTACCAGTACATCGTATTCTTTCGTTTTGGTCATCGTTATGTCTCTTTGGACTGCTTATCATCCAGCATAATACGGATTTTGACTTTAGTATGGTATTTTATGCCATTAAATAATATTTAGATCGGAACTTCACTCAAAATAAAAGATCATACCTACAGAATCGTTTTTTGACTGCTCGGGGTTGAAAAGCAGGTAATAGTAATTACATACTCACTCTGAAACCCTCCAATTAGAGAGGGTAACTAACCAGCTTACATAAGGAATCCGAGTGTCAGAAGATAATCAGATACAAGCTGATCAACTCTTAGTTGAGCGTGTACAGGCTGGCGACAAGCGAGCCTTTGATCTGTTGGTTAAAAAGTATCAGCACAAGATCATTGGGCTTATTTCCCGTTATATATACGATCAACACGAAGCGTTAGATGTTGCACAAGAGTCTTTTATAAAAGCGTACCGTGCACTGCCGAAGTTCAGAGGTGATAGCGCGTTTTACACTTGGTTGTACCGTATCGCAATTAACACAGCCAAGAACCATTTGGTATCTCGTGGACGTCGCCCACCGGATACCGATGTAGATGTTATGGATGCACAGTATTTTGATGGTGATACAGAGTTACGTGATATCGAGTCACCTGAAAATAGTCTCTATCGTGATGAGTTACAAGATGTTATCAATCGAGTGCTTGATAAACTACCAGAGGACTTGCGTGCTGCCCTCACGCTACGTGAGCTAGAAGGAATGAGCTATGAAGAAATAGCTCAAGTGATGGATTGTCCCGTTGGTACGGTTAGATCAAGAATTTTTCGGGCACGAGAGGCAATCGATAACGAAATAGCCCCTTTGTTAAAAGACGATTGATGTTGGGCTTTATTATATTTAGGTTGAGGTACGCAGATGAACGAGCAGGTTGAGCCCCTATCCGCTCTAGTTGATGGTGAAGTCAGTGAACTAGAGTTGAGGCGAATTCTAAAACAGATTGAAGGAAATTCTCTCGAGGTCGATAAGTGGCGTCGTTATCACTTGATTTCGTCACTCATGAAGAATGAGTCACACTCTGTCTATACAACTGATCTGAGTTCCGCGGTGATGTCTGCAATTAATGAGTCAGACGTTAAACAGCAACGCGATGAATCGGTAGACATAATCAATGGGCACCAAAGTAATTTTTGGAAGTCACTAGCCAGTATGGCCGTCGCTGCATCCGTTACAGCTGTTATTATTCTTGGCGCTGGGTGGCAATCTCCTTCTAATGATGCAGTTGTCACTCTACCAAGCATAGCCGCTAATCCAAGCACAGCATCATCTTATGCTCAGCAAGCAAGGTTTGGTGGGATATCGTCGACTCAGTTAGACCACTCATCTGAAATTATCCGGTCAAAAGATACTTTGCAACGTTATGTTGATCAGCATCAATTTTACATTTCGGATCAGCGATATCCGCAATGGTCTATTGGCTGGCTACCAGATGGGTTCCGAAACATACGTCATGAGTCTGTTCAGCACGGCGAGGTCATGGTTTTTTCAAATGGTCGGCAAGCCTTCTCTGTGACAATTGAAGACAGAGGTCGGCAGGCTCTTCAGGAAGGTGTGTCGAATGTGGGTGATTATATCGCGGTAGGTAAAATTCAAGGCGATAAATTTGTAACAGTTGTCGGGAATATGCCAATTATGATAGCCGAGAGAATTGCCTCTTCTGTTGACGTTAGCAGGTAGTCCCAGTGGTCGAAGAAACGGCAAAAGTCATTAGAGTCTTAGATAAAGCTCTTGTTGTTGAAACCAAACGACTTAGTGCCTGTCAAACTTGTTCGTCGCGTGATGGATGTGGACAAAAAAAATTGACGTCTTTATGGGGGAATCGGGTATCCGAGTTGCTCATTGACAACCCAAGTGGGTTAGAGGCTCAACCGGGTCAACAGGTTGTGATTGGCCTGAATGAGCAGGCAATTTTAAAGGCTTCTCTACTATTGTACTTACTGCCCTTGTCTTTGATGATAGTAACGGCAATGTTGTCTTACTCCCAAGGAGTGTCTGAGGGATGGATGATTATTATGTCGTTTGCTGGACTCATGATTGGCTTCGTCATCGCACGCTGGGTTTCATCTGTATTTTTCGAATTGGCTGACTATCAGCCAGTATTATTAAGACTTTCACTATAAACTTTGAAAAAAAGGTCTCAATGATGAAAAAAGTACCGCTAAGTATTGTGCTTTTGCTCTTTTCACTTGCGCTCGCACTCTCCGTTCAGGCGCAGACTTTTCCTGATTTTAAGACATTGGTGAGAGAGGCGTCGCCGGCTGTTGTGAATATCAGCACGGTACAGAAGGCGGCTCCTGTTTCTCAAGACCCTTTCAGTCAATTTAGAGGGCCTGGAAGTGAAGATATACCTGAAATTTTCAGGCATTTTTTTAGAGGTTTTCCAGACACTCAACCGCGCAGAGGCAATCCTACACCTAGATCTTTAGGCTCAGGGTTTATTATTTCGGATGATGGCTATATTTTAACGAATCACCACGTTATCAAAGATGCCGAGCAAGTTATTGTTCGATTAAGTGATCGTCGTGAGCTGGAAGCTGAGGTGGTGGGTTCAGATCCAAGATCCGATGTTGCCCTTTTAAAAGTGGCTGGTGAAAACCTCCCGTATGTAAAAATTGGTGCTTCAAATGAATTAGAGCCAGGTGAGTGGGTTTTGGCCATAGGCTCTCCTTTTGGATTCGATCATAGTGTGACAGCGGGTATTGTCAGTGCAACAGAGCGCTCTCTAGCCAATGATACCTATGTACCTTTTATTCAAACAGATGTGGCGATTAATCCCGGAAATTCTGGCGGACCTTTGTTTAATTTGGCGGGAGAGGTCGTTGGGATCAACTCTCAGATTTATACTCGCTCGGGCGGCTTTATGGGACTCTCATTTGCGATTCCAATTGATGTGGCGATGGAAGTATCGGAGCAAATTAAAGGGCAAGGTTTTGTTACGCGCGGTTGGTTAGGTGTTGTTATCCAAGAAGTGAGTCGTGATCTTGCTGAGTCCTTTGGCTTGCCAAAACCATCAGGCGCATTGGTTGTAAAAGTGATGGCGGATAGCCCTGCTCAAGCAGCGGGTTTACAAGAGGGAGATGTTATTGTTCGGTTCGAAGGTCATGACATTAATTTGTCGTCAGATTTGCCCCATCATGTTGGTCGCGTTCGTCCGGGGCAATCGGCTGTAATTGATTTAATCAGAGGTGGGCAAGCCTTGACATTGAATGCCACCATCGGTGTGTTGCCCGATGAAGATAACCTTGCTCAGATACCGGATGTTCAGCAAGGTGAGAGTCTTGGTTTAGTTGTTCAACCTTGGATGCTGATTTGCGTACTCGATGGAACGTGACCTCGGGGGTAGTGATAAGCCAAGTCAATGATGGGCCCGGTGCTTCGGCGGGATTAATGGTTGGTGATATCATTACCATGTTAAATGGCCAACGCATTGAAACCATCGAACAGTTTAACCAAGTTGTTGCGGGTCTGCCTAAAGGTCGGTCAGTGCCGCTGCGCATCGTTCGACGCGGAAACCCCATGTTTATACCTCTCAAGCTTTGATGTTCTTATCATGATGAAAAGGCTTGGCTAGTGTCCAAGCCTTTCCACTTTCAATCAGATAGCCCAAAAGCCCCGAATGCGGTAGACTACTGCGCTTATTGTTGGGTGAAAAAACCCAGTACCAAACTGACTCGAGACATGCATTGTGAGTAACCTGGACCATATCCGTAATTTTTCAATCATTGCCCACATCGATCATGGCAAATCAACGCTCGCAGACCGCTTTATTCAGGTCTGTGGTGGTTTGTCTGCTCGCGAGATGGAAGCTCAAGTTCTTGACTCTATGGACATAGAGCGTGAGCGTGGCATTACTATTAAAGCTCAAAGCGTTACTCTTAACTACACTGCGAAAGATGGAGTAACCTACCAGTTAAACTTCATCGATACACCGGGGCATGTTGACTTCTCATATGAGGTTTCGCGTTCTTTAGCGGCGTGCGAGGGTGCATTGTTGGTTGTTGATGCAGCTCAAGGAGTGGAGGCCCAATCCGTTGCCAACTGTTACACGGCCATTGAGCAAGGTTTAGAAGTTGTTCCGATTTTAAACAAAATGGATTTGCCTCAAGCAGAACCGGATCGCGTTAAAATTGAAATTGAAGAAGTGATCGGCATTGATGCAACGCATGCAATCCCCTGTTCGGCAAAGAGTGGTATGGGGGTTGAGGACGTTCTAGAGGAGCTCATTCGTGTTATTCCACCGCCTGTCGGTGATCTGGACAAGCCGCTACAAGCCTTGATCATTGACTCCTGGTTTGATAATTACTTAGGCGTTGTATCCTTAGTTCGTGTTAAAAATGGGCGCTTGCGTAAAAAAGATAAGATATTGGTTAAGTCGACAGGACAGACGTACTTGGTCGATTCGGTCGGTGTATTTACCCCTAAACGTCTAGTGACGGATGAGTTGAAAGCGGGTGAAGTTGGATTTATCGTTGCAGGGATTAAAGATATTCACGGCGCACCAGTCGGTGATACCTTAACACTTTCAAAAACACCTGATGTAGATATTTTACCTGGTTTCAAACGAGTGCAGCCACAGGTGTATGCTGGACTGTTTCCAACCAGTTCGGATGATTACGAAGATTTCCGTGAAGCACTTGATAAGTTAACCTTAAACGATGCCTCTTTGTTCTTTGAGCCTGAAACCTCAGATGCTTTAGGGTTTGGTTTTCGCTGCGGTTTCCTAGGTATGCTTCATATGGAAATCATACAAGAGCGTCTTGAACGTGAGTATGATCTTGATCTTGTCACCACAGCCCCAACCGTTATTTATGAGTTGGAGCTGAATAATGGTGAGGTTATTCAAATCGACAGCCCCTCGAAACTGCCTGATCCAGGCTCAGTTAAAGAAATGAGAGAGCCGATTGTCCTTGCAAACATTCTTGTACCTCAGGATTATCTTGGTCAAGTCATAGGTCTTTGCGTTGACAAACGAGGCATTCAAAAAAATATGCAGTTTGTTGGGAATCAAGTTCAGTTGAGTTATGAGTTACCCATGGCTGAGGTTGTTCTGGATTTCTTCGACCGTTTGAAGTCTGTGAGTCGTGGTTACGCATCGCTCGAATATAACTTTATTCGTTTTGAAGCAGCCAAGCTGGTTCGATTGGATGTGTTAATTAACGGTGATAAGGTGGATGCTCTAGCCGTTATTTTGCATAAGGACAATGCACTTTATCGTGGGCGTATGCTCTGTGAAAAAATGAAAGACCTGATTCCCAGACAAATGTTTGATGTGGCCATTCAGGCAGCGATAGGTGGGAAAATCATCTCACGCACGACCGTCAAAGCCTTACGTAAAAATGTATTGGCGAAGTGTTACGGTGGTGACGTAAGTCGTAAAAAGAAATTACTTTCTAAACAGAAAGAAGGTAAAAAGCGAATGAAACAGGTTGGCCGAGTTGAAATACCTCAAGATGCCTTCCTTGCCGTATTAAAAGTAGATAGCTGAGGCCTTCATGGATTTTGACTTCTCCCTCATTTTGGTAATTCTGACATTTCTAACAGGCGTGATTTGGCTGGTGGACTTATTGTTCTTTGCACCTAAACGCAAGGAATCCTTACGTTTAGCTAAAGCAGAGCATGGGGGAGAGCTACCTGAAGCGGTTGCAACTAAGCTAAAGCAGCCGCCGGGTTGGGCGGATTTCTCAGTGTCAATTTTCCCAGTGTTGGCAATTGTCTTAGTGCTTAGATCGTTTTTGTTTGAGCCTTTCCAAATACCGTCTGGTTCAATGTTGCCTACGTTACAGATAGGTGACTTTATTGTTGTTAACAAATTTCATTATGGCTTGCGGTTACCTGTGACGAATACACGCTTTTTAAGTGTAAATGATCCTAAGAGAGGTGATGTTGCAGTTTTTCGCTATCCAGAACAGCCCAGTATCAATTATATTAAGCGTGTTATAGGTGTGCCTGGTGATTTGGTGACCTATCACAATAAGACCTTCTACATTAATGGAGAAGTGGTGCCTCAGGAGTTGGTGGCTAGAATACCCCCAGGAAACCCTGAAACTCTCTTAATCAAGGAGTCGCTTGATGGAACCACGTTTCAGATACAGCATGATTTGGGTCGGCACTTTGGTAGCGCCCAATGGCAAGTACCTGAAGGGCATTACTTTTTTGTAGGTGATAACCGTGATAACAGTAATGACAGTCGTTATTGGGGGTTTGTCTCCGAGGATTTGTTAGTGGGTAAAGCCGTTGCAGTTTGGATGCATTGGGATAATTTTTTCAGTCTTCCAGACTTCAGCATTGTCCGGAAAATCAAATAGGGATTTATTAGATGAAACAACATCCTAGATCAGCGCAACGCGGTGCTACTTTTTTTGGCGTTCTTTCCGTTGTTATCGTGGCGGGAATATTCCTAACAATCGCTTTTAAACTCTTTACTCCTTACTGGGATCACAAAACCTTGGTTAGTGTGGTTAAGTCGGCCAGTGAGGACCCAGAAGAGCTACGTCGTCCTGTGAGCCAGATTCGTTCAAACTTAGAGCGTCGGTTTGTGATAAACCAAGTGTCTCTGGCCTCTCCCGAGGCACTGACCATCGTTGATGAAAGTGGCATGATAAAATTTACCTTAGATTACGAAGTTAGAGTTCCTATGTTTGCAAATGTGGATGCGGTTGTGAAATTTGAAGAATACTTTGAAGGCAGAAAGCCTTGAAAAAGCCTGTTTCTGAGCTGGCCCGGCGTTTAGGGCATGTGTATGAAGATGAGTCGTTACTAGAGTTAGCGTTAACACATAGAAGTTGCGGTAAGCGTAACAATGAGCGTCTTGAGTTTTTAGGCGACTCAATCTTGAACTTTATCATTGCGGCTGACTTGTTTGATCGCTTTCCTTCGGCTAAAGAAGGTCAGCTCAGTCGTTTAAGAGCCGCGATGGTTAAGGGTGAGACGCTGGCGGAAATTGCCAGAGAGCTTGATCTTGGACAGTATCTACGCCTTGGGTCTGGAGAACTAAAAAGTGGAGGTTTTCGTCGAGATTCTATTCTCGCCGATACAGTAGAAGCAATCATCGGTGCTATCTACATGGATGCTGGTTTGGAAACAGCACGATTCTATGTGCTTAAGTGGTTTGAAAAGCGTTTAGTTGAGCTGGATTTGGATGGTTCTATAAAAGACTCAAAAACACGTTTGCAAGAGTTTTTGCAATCGCGTCGTTTAGACCTTCCCGATTATGATCTCATACATGTTGAAGGTGAGGCTCATTCGCAAACATTTTATATACAGTGCAAGGTGGCGTTATTAAACGAACCAACGGAGGGTAGTGGTAGCAGTCGTCGTCAGGCCGAACAAGAGGCGGCAAAAGCGGCTTTACAATTGTTAAAACAGGAATCCTCTTCATGAGTGAAATTACACGCTGTGGCTTTGTGGCAATAATTGGGCGTCCTAATGTCGGTAAGTCCACTTTGCTCAATCATATACTCGGCCAGAAAATCAGTATTACCTCCCGCAAGCCGCAAACCACTCGTCACCAGATTTTAGGCATTAAGACGGAAGAGAACGATCAGATTGTTTATGTTGACACACCAGGTTTGCATAACGATGAAAAGGGTAAAGCACTTAACCGCTTTATGAATAAAACGGCGTCTGACGCCTTGCGTTTTGTTGACGTTATCGTCTTTCTAGTGGATAGAACGCGTTGGACCGATGAAGATGAAATCGTGTTACAAAAGCTTGAGTATACTCAATGTCCAGTAATTCTTGCTGTCAATAAAATTGATCAGTTGAAAGACAAGGGTGAACTTTTGCCGCAACTAGAGCAGCTTTCGGTAAAGTATCCGTTTGCGGCTATTATGCCTTTGTCGGCTAAGCAAGGGCACAATGTTGATGCATTAGAGAAAAAGGTGATGGAGTTTTTACCTGAAGGGCCACATCACTATCCTGAAGATCAAATTACAGATCGCAGTTCACGCTTTATTGTCTCGGAAATCGTGCGTGAAAAGCTCATGAGAAATCTAGGTGAAGAAGTCCCTTATGGCGTGACGGTTGAGATTGAAGAGTTTACGCACACGGGCACATTGTTGACGATTAGTGCCTTAATATTGGTCGAACGAGAAGGTCAAAAACGCATTGTAATCGGTGATAAAGGTGCTGTGTTGAAAAACATTGGTCGAGATGCGCGCTTGGATGTTGAAAAAATGTTCGAGTGTAAAGTCATGCTCAACCTTTGGGTAAAGGTTCGTCGTGGCTGGTCAGATGATGAAAGAGCGTTGAAAAGTTTGGGCTACAGGCACGAGTGATGCAGCATAGGGTGGAGCAGGCGGCTGCCTATGTCTTGCATACCCGGCCTTACAGAGAAACCAGCTTGTTGGTGGATCTTTTTTCATTAGAGTATGGCCGCTTAAGTTTAGTGGCAAATGGTGCGCGTCGTCCAAGCTCGAAGCGACGGCATCATTTGCAACCTTTTCAGGCCATTCAAGTGAGCTGGCGCGGTCGTCATGAGTTGAAAACCTTACAATCGTCGGAAGTTCCAAGTGTCTTTATGCCGTTAACGGGCACGGCCTTGCTATGCGGTTTGTATGTTAATGAATTACTGCAGCGCTTATTGCCTCCGGCAGAGCCCTGTCCGCGCTTGTATCTGTACTACACCTACTTACTCAATGAACTACAGCATCAGCAAGATATTGAAGGTGCACTTAGGACTTTTGAGCGTCAACTCTTAGAAACAATAGGGTATGGGATAGCGTTTGATGCCATTCAGGCGGATATCAGTTATACATTTGACCCTCATATTGGTTTCACACCCGTCGCGAATGCTCTTGGGCCTTATCTAGGAGCACATCTTTTGGAAATCGCGGAGGATCGATATGAAAACCTCATTGTTCGTCGGATTGCAAAGCGACTGATGCGAGAAGCCTTATCTCTTGTGTTAGGTGATAAGCCATTAAAAAGTAGAGAGTTATTTTTAAATTATGGGAGGTCGGCATGATCGATCCAGCGCGTATACTACTCGGTGTTAATATTGACCACATCGCAACTCTGCGTCAGGCAAGAGGGACCCGTTATCCAGATCCTGTTCATGCAGCCCTTTTGGCTGAAGAAGCAGGTGCCGACGGAATTACAGTTCATTTACGTGAAGATCGTCGTCATATCCAAGAGCGTGATATTCGTATTTTATCCGAAGTCTTGCAAACACGTATGAACCTTGAAATGGCCATCGCACCTGAAATGCGCGAGTTCGCTAAAGTGATTAAACCTGCGCACATTTGTTTAGTTCCCGAGAAACGTGAGGAGCTGACAACGGAGGGTGGGCTAGATGTTGTAAAATATTTCATGGAAGTGTCAGAGTACTGTGACGATCTAGGTGGAATGGGAAGTGAAGTGTCCCTGTTTATCGATCCGGATAAGGCGCAAATTGATGCTGCATTGGCCTGTAAAGCGCCTGCGATTGAACTGCATACTGGTGCTTATGCAGATGCACACACGATAGAACAGCAACGTTTGGAGTTAGATCGCATCGTGCAAGCGGCACAGTACGCCCATGATAAAGGTTTGATCGTCAATGCGGGTCATGGTTTGCATTATCATAATGTTGAGCCTATTGCAGAAATCAGTTGCTTAAATGAACTGAATATCGGCCATGCGCTTATCGCTCATGCTATGTTTGTCGGCCTTAAAGCCGCTGTAATTGAAATGAAAGCATTGATGATTGGTGCACGTTTAGGAAATCGCCGTGCGTGAGTGTGTTTTATGATTCTTGGAACAGGAATCGATATTGCTCAGATTGATCGAATTGAAGCTGCGCTCTCCAGAACTAAAGGCCTGGCAGAGCGTATACTGACACCCGTGGAGCTGGAGGGATTTCAGCGCGACTCAAATCCTCATCGATACCTAGCGAAGCGCTTTGCTGCTAAAGAGGCTGCGGTCAAAGCGCTAGGTACGGGCATAGGTCAAGGGGTTGGTTGGCATCATTTTGAAATTGTAAAGGATGCGTATGGCAAGCCGGGCTTGGAAGTGAGCCAAGGTGCTAAGCGGTTGGCTGATGAAAAAGGCATAAAGTTCTGGCACTTATCCTATACGGATGAAAAGCAGTACGTTGTCGCTATGGTCATAGCAGAAGGTTGAGGTTTCAGTAGGCAGTGGTTAATATGCCTTCAATATTTTGGGATAGCTTAGCGGTTATTCCTCTGAAGTAGGGTTTAATTGATGACACAGATAACGTATCCCACCATTGCCGAATGCGTTGGCAACACGCCATTGGTTCGCCTTCAGCGTATTCAAGTCCCCAACAATAACACCCTCCTCTGTAAATTAGAGGGCAATAATCCAGCAGGGTCTGTTAAAGATCGCCCCGCGTTGAGTATGATCAACCTTGCTGAATCTAGGGGAGATATTCTACCGGGCGATGTGTTGATTGAAGCGACATCGGGCAACACAGGTATCGCATTAGCGATGGCTGCGGCGATCAAGGGCTATCGCTTAAAGTTAATTATGCCAGCCAATATGAGCAGTGAGCGTAAAGCCGCAATGACGGCCTACGGCGCTGAGCTAATTGAAGTCAGTAAAGAAGAAGGCATGGAGCGTGCGCGTGATTTAGCACTTGAAATGCAGGCGGCAGGCGAAGGGAAAGTCTTAGATCAGTTCTCGAATCTTGATAATCCTCAGGCTCACTATGTAACAACAGGGCCTGAAATATGGCAGCAGACACACGGCCAGATTACCCATTTTGTCAGCTCAATGGGGACAACAGGGACGATTATGGGTGTGTCTCGATATCTAAAAGAACAAAACTCTGCTGTGCAGATCGTTGGTTTACAACCAGCAGAAGGGGCATCGATCCCTGGTATTCGTCGCTGGCCGACGGAATATCTCCCGAAAATATTTGAAAAAACACGCGTCGACCTGATATTGGATATCGCTCAGTCTGAAGCTGAGCAAATGATGAGACGCATCGCTCGCGAAGAAGGTATTTTTGCAGGCGTCTCGTCAGGCGGTTCCGTTGCGGGTGCAATGAAACTTGCTGAGCAAGTTGAGAATGCGACCATTGTATGCATCATTTGTGATCGCGGTGATCGTTACTTATCGACCGGCGTATTTGATTCCCACTAAGGAAACGACTAGGGAGTAGTACTTTTATGGTTAAAGTACGTGAAGAACATCCCATCAAGGAAGATGGAACTGTTGATTTAGATCTTTGGATATTACGACTGCAAAAGCAGGTTGAAATACCCGATCCTATGTTCGTTCGCCAAGCATGTGAGCGTGTTAAAGAAGCGCGCGATGCAGTGGCCGGTGATGACGACATGTGGTCGGAAAACAGTAAGGACGCATACCTCACGGGCTTAGAAATGGCCCAGATCCTGGCAGAGCTTCAGCAGGATCAAGAAAGCCTCATCGCTGCGATTCTCTATCGTGCGGTTCGTGAACAAAAAATCCCTATAGCGGACGTTCGCAAAGAGTTTGGGCAAACGATTGCAAGTTTGATTCAGGGTGTTTTACAAATGGCGGCTATCGGCAGCCGCAAAAATCCACGCCTTGAGTCTAACGTATTAGGTGATTCAGAAGGTCAAGTCGACAACCTTCGTAAAATGCTGGTGGCGATGATTGATGATGTGCGTGTAGCACTGATCAAGATTGCCGAACGAACCTGCGCGATACGCGGTGTGAAAGATGGAAGTCGAAAAAAACGCTATCTAGTTGCCCGAGAAGTTTTTGATATTTACGCTCCATTGGCTCACCGCTTAGGAATAGGGCACATTAAGTGGGAGCTAGAAGACTTATCTTTTCGCTATCTAAAGCCTAATGATTACAAACATATTGCTCGTCTTCTAGATGAAAAACGTCTGGATAGACAACTCTTCATCAATGAAGTAGTTGAGATGTTGCGCAGTCGCTTGTCTGATGCGCACATTGCTGGTCAGGTTCAGGGCCGAGCCAAGCATATTTACAGTATCTGGCGCAAAATGCAGCGCAAGAATATTGAGTTTAATCAGGTGTATGATGTGCGTGCGGTGCGTGTACTCGTCCCAGAAGTGAGAGACTGTTATACCGTTTTAGGGATCGTTCATGGACTTTGGCGTAATATTCCCCATGAATTTGATGATTATATAGCCTCACCTAAATCTAATGGTTACCGCTCGCTTCATACGGCTGTTTTTGGACCTGAAGGAAAAGTCTTAGAAATTCAAATACGTACATTTGAAATGCATGATGAAGCTGAGTTAGGCGTCTGTGCGCATCATCTGTATAAAGGCACAGATACACGTGCCCGTCGAGATGGCTACGAAGAGAAAATCTCTTGGTTACGTCAAGTGCTGGAGTGGCATGATGACCTTGGCGAAAGCGAAGGTCTGCAAGATATTTTACGTGGCGATGTGACCCAAGACCGTGTGTATGTCTTCACACCGGATGGTCATGTCATCGATATGCCGTCAGGCTCGACCCCTGTTGATTTTGCCTACAGAGTTCACACCCAAGTCGGGCATCGTTGTCGTGGCGCCAAAGTCAATGGCCGCATAGTACAGCTAAACCATTGCTTAAAAACGGGTGATCAAGTCGAAATTCTCACCAGTGCAGAAGAGAGACCTCGTCGTGATTGGTTAAATATCAACCTCGGCTTTGTCACCACATCAAGGGCGCGTGCAAAGGTTGCGCACTGGTTTAAGCTTCAGGCGAAAGAACAAAATGCTGAGGCTGGTCGTGAAATGGTTGAGCGCGAACTGCGTCGCTTGGCTTTGGATATTAATCAACACGACCTGAAAAAAATTGCAGTGGCTGTAAACTTCAAGGCAACAGAGGATATGTTTGCGGCCTTAGGTGCGGGCGATTTGCGTCTGGCGCAAATTATTCATGAAGCCCAGCGACAGTTTGAGCCCCGTCCAGATGAGCCAGCCGAAATTGTATCCAACTATCGCCATGCGAGTGATTCGCGCTCTGGTAAAGGTGATATCCGTATTCAAGGGGTTGGTAATTTACTGACGGTGATTGCAAGTTGCTGTAAACCGGTGCCAGGCGATCCGATTGTTGGCTTTATAACTCAAGGACGCGGTGTATCAATCCATCATGAAAATTGCAGTAATTTATTGGCTTTGCGTGAAAATGAGCCGCGTCGCATCGTAACGGTTGAGTGGGATGAAGCAGGAGAAACCACTTATCCTGTTGATATTCTGATTGAAGCCTATGATCGATCAGGCCTGTTGCGGGATGTTATGATGATTCTGGCCAATGAAAAACTGAATATATTGGCCGCTAACACCTTAACAGACAAAAACAGCAATATCGCGCGTCTGTCCATGACGGTTGAAATATCGAGACTGGAGATGCTTGGGCGTTTAATGGATAAGCTGAATCAGCTTCCTAACGTCATTGATGTCCATCGAGAGCGTGATAGGGGGAAATAAATGTCCTACTCTGTGAAGGATCTTTTGCACTTAATGACCCGCCTTCGGGATCCTGAAAGTGGATGCCCGTGGGATCGTGAGCAGACCTACTCATCCTTAGTGAAGTACACGCTTGAGGAGGTCTATGAAGTTGTTGATACTCTAGAGCGCGAGGATTGGCCTCACTTACAGGATGAGCTGGGTGACTTGCTCTTTCAAATTGTGTTTTATGCAGAAATAGCAAAAGAATCATCACATTTTCAATTTGAGGACATTATTCATCAACTCGTTGAAAAGTTAATTCGACGTCACCCCCATGTCTTTCCAGATGGACAACTCTATTCATCAGGTTTGCCTGTAGAGGCTATGACACAAGAAGACGTCCGTGCGTCATGGGAAGAGATTAAGCAGAAAGAGCGTGCGGCTAAGTCGAGAAAAGGCATATTAGACGAGATTCCTTTAGCCTTACCCGCTTTGCCTCGAGCCGTAAAACTGCAAAAGCGGGCTGCCAATGTGGGCTTCGATTGGACGGATATAGCCCCTGTTTTCGATAAGATTGAAGAAGAGCTTGCTGAGCTGAAAGAAGCGATTGCATCGGGTAACCATGCTGCTATTCTGGATGAAATGGGCGATTTACTGTTTGCGCAGGTGAATTTATCGCGTCATCTGAACGTCGATCCCGAGACGGCTTTACGGAGCACGAATCGGAAGTTTGAACGACGTTTTCGATTTGTTGAAACACAGGTTGAGCAGGGCCAAGGTGATTGGCATCACTATACCTTATCGGAGCTTGACCACTTTTGGAATCAAGCTAAGCAAGGAGAATCCCCAAATGAGTGATCTGCATGAAGCATTACGAGACGATGTTCGAATGCTGGGTGAGAGCCTAGGTAAAACGATTGAGGCAGAGCTAGGTTCTGAGTTTTTGCAAAAAATTGAACATATACGTCAATTGGCTAAAGAAGGCAGAGGTGCCGAGCGCCCTGAGCATCAAGAGCTTCTGTCAGCCATTGGCGAACTCGAAAAGGATGAAGTGCTTCCAGTGGCACGTGCGTTCACTCAGTTTTTGAATTTAGCCAATATTGCTGAGGAACATCACCGTGTTCGGCGCCACTTAGATGCACTAGAGCAGGATGTTCCTGATGACTTTGAGACGCTCATTGAGGAGCTTATCAGCAAGGGCTTCTCACCGGAGACGATTCGAGACAGTCTGTGCTCAATGAATGTTGAGCTGGTATTAACGGCTCACCCCACTGAAGTGAACCGACGCACGTTAATTCAAAAGTACGATGGCGTGCTCGATTGCCTAAGACGCTTGGATAGAGGCGAGCCTGTCCAAGAGCATTTAGATCAGCTTATTGCTCAGATTTGGCATACCGATGAAATCCGAAAACAACGGCCAACTCCTGTCGACGAAGCAAAATGGGGATTTGCTGTCATCGAAAATTCCCTATGGACAGCAATTCCGGCTTTTTATAAACGACTTGATCGTCAATTGCAGGCTAAAACAGGTCAAGGGCTCCCGTTGACCACATCGCCTGTTGTCTTTTGCTCTTGGATGGGTGGCGATAGAGACGGTAATCCAAATGTTACGGCTCGTGTCACAAAGCAAGTCTTGAGCTTATCTCAGTGGATGGCGGCTGACCTGTATACGCGTGACGTGGATCAACTGCGTGCCGAGCTCTCGATGTTTCGTGCGAATTCCGAGTTATTGGCCATCACGGGTGATGTGGCTGAACCCTATCGTGCGATACTGGGCGATCTTAGGGCAAAGCTGTGTGCAACACGCGATGCGATCAATGATCGTCTTAAGGGACGAGTGCCCTCAGATCATCCGTGTATTGAGTCGACTGAGCAATTGTTGGAGCCCTTATTAATTTGCCACCGATCTTTATGTGAGTGTGGCATGGAGAAAATTGCGGCAGGTTCTCTAGAAGACATTATTCGGCGTGTAGCCTGTTTTGGTTTAAGCTTAGTGAAGCTTGATATCCGCCAGAATGCAGATCGACATACCGCTGTATTGGATGAACTCACGCAATTTTATGATCGTGGTACTTACTCACAATGGTGTGAAGCTGAGCGACAAGCTTTTTTGGTTCAGGAGCTGTCATCGAAACGTCCATTAATTCCTAGAGCCTGGCAGCCTTCCGAGGAGGTTGCGGAGGTTCTGAATACCTGCCGGGTGGCGGCATCAGCGGTGCCATCTTCATTGGGGTCTTATGTGATCTCTATGGCGAGTTCACCATCGGATGTATTGGCTGTCATTCTATTGTTGCAAGAACATGGCATGGCTTGGAATATACCCGTTGTTCCCTTATTTGAGACCCTATCGGATCTGGATGGGGGGCCTGATTGTATCGATGCACTGTTAAATATTCCATGGTATAAAGCCTATACAGAGGGGCATCAAGAAGTCATGATTGGCTATTCTGATTCCTCTAAAGACGCAGGCCAACTTGCCGCCGCTTGGGGACAGTATCGAGCGCAAAAATCATTGACGGATGTTTGTCGTAAACACAGTGTGCATCTGACGTTGTTCCATGGCCGTGGAGGTACTGTAGGTCGTGGCGGTGGTCCTAGTCACACGGCAATATTGTCACAACCTCCCGGCTCAGTCGCAGGGACTCTAAGAGTCACTGAGCAAGGAGAGATGATTCGCTTTAAATTCGGAATTCCCGAAATTGCTATGCGAAATCTAGAGTTATACACAGGCGCTGTTTTGAAGGCGACACTTGCGCCAGTGAGTCATGCAAAACCTGAATGGAGTGAGCTGCTAGACGCCTTAGCGGATGACGGTCTGAAAAGCTATCGAGCGGTGGTTAGAGAGGACTCATTATTTGTACCTTACTTTCGATCAACAACGCCGGAGCAAGAGCTGGCAAAATTACCTCTAGGCTCGCGTCCTGCAAAGCGCAGAGCCGATGGTGGAGTCGAGAGCTTACGAGCCATTCCATGGATTTTTGCATGGACTCAGATACGCTTGATGCTACCCGCATGGTTAGGTTCTGATGTCGCATTGCAACGCGCCGTGGATGACGGAAAATTAGAGCAGTTGCAGCAGTTGTATATGAATTGGCCTTTTTTCCGTTCAAACATCGATTTATTAGAGATGGTTCTCGCCAAAAGCGACACCTATATTGCTGCCTACTATGAAAAACGCTTAACATCCGAAGATCTTGGTGTATTGGGGGCGAGTCTACGTGATCGGCTTAAAGCCATGCACGCTGTGGTTAAACAGGTGAAAGGGTTGTCGATGAGCGAACGCTTGTTATCAACAAACCCCGTGATTCGACAGTCAATTGATGTTCGAAATCCCTATTTAGATCCGTTGCATTTTTTGCAGGCTGAGCTTTTGTATCGAGATCGAAATCAGCCGGATGAGCGTCTTGAGCAGGCACTTATGGTGACGATGGCCGGGATCTCAGCCGGAATGCGTAATACTGGCTAGTTCTAACGTCGAATTGTGAGTGGCTTAACTGAGCGTTACCCTCGGATACTATTTTATTAATGCCTTGGCAGCATGTGTGCCTAGGACAAACAGAATTACATATAATCAGGAGATAACGTTTAATGCGAATTATTCTGCTTGGCGCGCCCGGCGCGGGTAAAGGTACACAAGCTCAATACATAACGGAGAAGTTTGGTATACCTCAAATATCAACCGGTGACATGCTACGTGCCGCGGTAAAGGCAGGAACTCCTTTGGGTGTCGAGGCAAAAAAAGTTATGGATGCTGGTGGATTGGTGTCTGATGAAATTATCATTGGGCTGGTTAAAGAACGGATTACGGAGGCGGATTGCGCTAAAGGCTTTTTGTTCGACGGCTTTCCTCGCACAATTCCACAAGCGGATGCGTTGAAAACGGCGGGTGTGAAGATAGATGCCGTTGTTGAGATTGATGTTGACGATGCTGAAATCATCAAGCGTATGAGTGGGCGCCGAGTGCATCCAGGTTCCGGCCGTACTTATCACGTCATTTTCAACCCACCAAAAGTTGAAGGTAAAGATGATGTGACGGGAGAGGATCTGGTTCAGCGCGCGGATGATCAGGAAGAAACCGTTCGTCAACGCTTAAACGTATACCATGATCAGACAAAACCCCTGATTGATTACTACAAAGGCTGGTCAGAGCAAGAAGCTGATTCAGCGCCGAGTTATGTTTATGTTGCGGGCGTCGGAAGTGTTGAAGATATTCGCGATAAGGTATTCTCTGCCTTAGGCGTTTAATTGAATTGATTTAAGCCTAGCAAAATCTTCGTGAACCCCAGTGAGCTTTTATTGAGTTAACTGGGGTTTTTATTTTTGCTAAACTTCTGTTATGAATCTTTGCCAATGGAGGAATGTGTATGAACTTGAATGATTTAGAAGACGAACCACAACCACCTGGCAATGATGAGTGTTGTGGTGGTGGGTCCTGTTGTCCTTGCGTTTGGGATTATTACTATGAGCAACGTCGCTTGTGGAAAGAGCAGCAGGCTTCTCGTCAAACCAAGACCTTGGATGACTGAGCGTCTATTTTTTTTTTGGTAAAAATGTAACAAGCGTTTGCTATTTTGTGCGGTATCACCCGTCAACAGCGCTAAGGTTATGCACAGTATTTCTGTATAAGGCTGTGAATAACGCAAGGAAATCTGTGTAGTAACCCCCTCTAAAGCCCATGAACACTGGGGTTGAGGAAGTTGTACTTTTATTAGTCACTTGATGCTCATTTGTTGAATATCCACATCATCATACAAATACTTTTTCGAAAACCTGTATAAATGATAGCCTATGTCAACGATCACTTGCGGCATGATTGTTGTACACTTATTGTCAGTGAGCGTATGGGTAGACAAGTCGATACTCAAGCAAAGAAACACAACTCTGGACTGTGTGACGAGCGAGTGAAACTGCTAGAATAGAGCTTTATTTATCGACAGTGGAAAACAACATGTCATTTGAGCGAGTTTTTGGTCTTCATGCAATTACAACTCTACTAGAGAGAGATCCAGGTCGAATCAAAGTATTGTTTGTGCAAGAGGGGCGAGAGGATGCACGCATTTCACCTTTGTTAGAAATGGCAATTGCTCAAGGCATTTCAATTCAGAAAACAGCGCGTAAGCGTTTAGATGATATGGTGGAAGGCAGTCACCAAGGAGTGATTGCAGAATGTAAGCCTATCCAGACCTATGATGAGTCCTATTTAACGGCCCTGTTGGCGAAAGCCCCGACGAACCCACTCTTTTTGATTTTAGATGGGGTGACCGATCCGCACAATTTAGGTGCGTGCTTGCGAACGGCGGAAGCGGCGGGCGTTTTAGCGGTCATTGCCCCGCGTGATAAATCAGCGCCTCTGAATGCGACAGTGAGTAAGGTTGCGTGTGGAGCGGCCGAAATTGTTCCGTATATTCAAGTGACCAATTTGGCTCGTACTCTGCAGTCATTGCAACAGGCTGGTGTGTGGATTACTGGAACGGCAGGGGAGGCTGAGCAAACGCTATTTGAGGCTGATTTAAAAGGACCGATGGCGCTTGTGATGGGCGCAGAAGGAAAAGGGATGCGGCGCTTGACCCGAGAGCATTGTGACCAGTTAATTAAAATCCCTATGCTGGGTAGCTTAACCAGCTTAAACGTCTCGGTTGCAACGGGAGTGTGTCTGTTTGAGGTTCTGCGTCAGCGTCGTCAGTAAGATGATGAATGAGTCGTCGGTGCCATTCGGCACTCGACGACTCAGAAAATGGTTTAAGAATGAACTTGATCGTGAGTGTGCATCGCGATCATCATTTCCTCATCGGTTGGGATTACGCGGACTTGAATGGCTGATTCGGGTGTACTGATCAAGTGCTCTTGATCTGTGTTGGCCGCGTGATTCAATTGAACACCCAGCCAAGCGCATCGCTTGATGACCCTCGCACGTACATCGGCATCGTTTTCGCCAACACCACCTGTGAACACCAGCTGCTCGAGTCCCCCAAGTGACGCGGTCAAGCGGCCAACTTCTTCTGCTATGCGTAAACAGAATAAATCGATCGCCCGTTCTGCATCTGGATGCTGTGCTTTGTGTAACTCGAGCATTTCGGAGCTAATGCCACCCGAAACACCGTACCAACCACTTTCTTTGTATAAGAGGGCTTCGATGGCATCAAGATCCATTTGATACTCGCGCATCAAATAGAGTAAAACACCGGGGTCGATGCTACCGCAACGACTGCCCATCGGCAGACCCTCAACAGCGGTAAAGCCCATGCTTGAGGCAACGGATTTCTCTTGATCGATTGCGCACATGCTGGCGCCAGCACCAAGATGACAGACAATGGTTTTGAGTTTGCTAGAGTTGGAGTTGCGCAATTGTCTAACGATGTATTCGTACGACAAACCATGGAAACCATACTTCATAACACCTGCTTCACTGAGGTGTTTAGGAATGGCGTACAGGCGCTCGAGAGGATCCTGGTGCGCATGAAACATGGTGTCGAAACAACCAACAGCAGGGAGCTCAGGTAACAGGTTTTGCATGGCCCGCAACAGCATCAGATTATAAGGCTGATGTAAGGGCGCTAAAGGAACAAAGGTATCGAGTGTTTCTAAAGCGTCAGCGTCCACTTTAATGGGTTGGCTAAAGCGATTTCCACCGTGCACAATACGATGACCCGATGCAATGAGTTGATGATCTGGAAATTCGGATTTGAACCAACCTAAGACAAAATCCAGTGCCGCTTGATGACGCGCATTGCGTGCAAAGGATTGGAAGTCGAGGGTTTGGTTATCCAGCAGCTTTCCTTCCGAGGTGCTTGCACTAAAGCGGACACCCTCACCGAGAAGATTGCCAAATTTGACAATGCACAGGTTTTTTAAGCCAGTAGCTTCGACGTGATAGAGGCCGCATTTGAGACTGGATGAGCCACCATTAACGGTTAACAATGTCCGCATAGCCTTAGCTTCCTTTCGGTGGATGGTAAACCATGTGCGATGCCATGGCGCAGGAGGCAAGACGTCCGAGGGTTCCCTCAGCTCGGCTTGTTAAGATAATAGGAACTTTAGCCCCTACGGCAAGGCCAGCAGATTTTGCACCGGCTAAGTAGATCAGCTGTTTCGCAATCATGTTGGCAGATTCTAAATCGGGCGCCAGTAAAATATCGGCTTCTCCAGACACGGGGGAGTCAATATGTTTATCGATTGCCGCTTGCAATGAAATGGCATTATCAAAGGCAAGTGGGCCATCTAAAATGGCACCTGTAATCTGGCCTCTATCGGCCATTTTGCATAAGGCAGCCGCATCAATGGTGCTTCGCATGCCGGGTTTTACTTTTTCGACAGCCGCCAGAATAGCCACTTTCGGCTGTACAATGCCAAGTGAATGGCAAAAGTGTATGGCGTTTTGAATAATGTCGCGTTTGGTAATGAGATCAGGTGTCACATTTATCGCGGCATCGGTGATGATCAGTGGTTTATGATAGTTAGGAACATCAAATACCCATACATGGCTCAAGCGGCGATCCGTGCGTATGCCGGTTTGCTTGTCTAAAATCGCAGCTAAGAGTTCAGACGTGCCTAAGCTACCTTTCATCAGTGCTACGGCTTCAGCGGAGCGTACCAGTCCACAAGCACGCTCAGCGGCTTCATGGCTGTGTTCCGTGCTCACTATTTCATAAGAAGAGAGGTCGATCTCTTCTTTCTCGGCAGCAGCTCTGATTTTGTGTTCAGGGCCTACGAGTAAAGGTTCGATAAGTCCCTGTTCAGCGGCCTCAATCGCGCCCAGTAAGCTGTTGCGGTCAACGGGATGAACCACCGCCGTGCGAATAGGCGTAGCCTGTCTAGCTTGTTCAATAAAAAACTCTAATTGATCGTGAACGGGAGGCCGCTCTTTTTTTAGAGGGGCCAAGTTTAAATCAGACATAATTGTGCTCCTTGTTGAACTACTTTATATCATACTAACATTAGTATAATCATAAATGATGCAGCGCAACAAAAAGTTAATTATTAAATAGGATCAACCTTTAAGGTTGCTTGATAAGGGGGCCAACCCATGGGTTTACCACCTAGTAAATGTAAATGGATGTGATAAACCGTTTGCCCACCATGTGAGTTGCAATTAAAAACAGTACGGTACCCTGTTTCAGCAAACCCTTCTTGTTTGGCCAGTGTTGCAGCAACCCGATGCAGATGACCAACGACTTCACAGTCTTCGGGCGCAACGTCATTGAGCGTTGCTATATGCTTTTTAGGGATGATCAGGGCATGGAAAGGGGCCTGAGGGTTAATATCCTTGAAAGCCAATGCATATTCATCTTCATAAAGACGTTCGGCAGGGATTTCGTTGGCAATGATTTTACAAAACAAACAATCCATAAGGGCGCTCCAGTAAATGATGTAGGCGGGAGTATAGACGTCATGGGCATATGACCTCAAGCAACTCAGCCGAAGGAGGACATTCGTAACGTTTGGTGACCGTTCCATCTGGCAAGATAGATTCCAAGCGGACATCAAATCCCCAAAGCCTATGAAGGTGTTTCAATACCTCCTTGCTCGAACTGCTAAGGGGTTGCTTATTATGCATATAGTGACGCAGAGTTAAGCTTCGATCCCCTCTGATGTTCACGTTGTACACTTGGATATTGGGTTCGCGGTTACCGAGGTTGTACTGGCCCGCGAGGGTTTCACGTATCCGTTGGTAGCCTGTTTCATTGTGAATTGCTTTTACCTTTAACACAGGTAAGCCAGCATCATCATGTATATTAAAGAGTTTCAAGTCACGAATGAGCTTTGGTGACAAGTATTGCTGTATAAAACTTTCATCCTTGAAGTTGCGCATGGCATAGTCCAAGGATGCTTGCCAGTCGCTGCCCGCCAGTTGCGGAAACCACTCTCGATCTTCATCGGTTGGATTCTCACAGATACGACGTATATCTTGCATCATGTGATAACCCAGCGTGTAGGGGTTGATGCCTGAAAAGTGGGGGTGGTCAAAGGGGGTTGATAGATAACACTGGAATGAGAGTGCAAAAACTCCATCATAAAGCCATCATCGACTCTGCCCTCGTCGTAGAGCTGGTGCAATAGGGTATGATGCCAGAAACAAGCCCAGCCTTCATTCATGACTTGTGTCTGTTTTTGTGGATAAAAATACTGTGCGAGCTTTCGAACAATACGAATTAACTCACGCTGCCAAGACTCTAACAGAGGTGCATTTTTTTCAATGAAATAGAGGATGTTTTCTTCTGGCTCAACGGGGTAGCGTGCTTGTTGTGCATCCGCAGGCCCCTCTTTTTTAGGAATGGTGTTCCAGAGTTCATTCAGATGCTGTTGCATGTAGGCTTCACGCGAGCGTTGTCGCTCACGTTCCTCCGCCGCGGTCAGTGGACGAGGGCGCTTATATCGGTTAACGCCGTAGTTCATGAGCGCATGGCAAGAATCCAGAATCGCTTCCACTTCTTCAACGCCATGACGCTCCTCACATTCACGAATGTAGTTTTTCGCAAATAAAAGGTAGTCAATAATCGCGGAGGCATCGGTCCAGGTTCTAAATAAATAATTGCCTTTAAAAAAAGAGTTGTGTCCGTAGCAGGCATGGGCGATCACAAGCGCTTGCATACACAGTGTATTTTCTTCCATGAGATAGGCAATACAGGGATCGGAGTTAATGACAATTTCATAGGCTAAGCCCATGCGACCGCGAGAATAGTTCTGCTCTGTCTCAACAAATTGTTTGCCAAATGACCAATGGTTATAGTTGAGCGGCATACCAATAGACGAGTAGGCATCCATCATTTGTTCGGATGTGATGATCTCGATCTGGTTGGGATAGGTGTCCAAACCAAAATCCTTGGCGATACGCGCCAACTCTCGGTCAAAGGCTTCGAGGAGTTCAAAGTTCCATTCAGAGCTGATAGATAATAGCTTTGGGGATGAAGTGCTCATGAGTTCACCTCTGTACGCTTTTCAAAGAGCTTTCTGAACACGGGATAGATATCGCCGGGTTGTGTAATTTGCTGCATAGCAAACTGTTCAGAAAACTGATCTTTAATGCCCTCATATTCATACCAAAGGTTTTGATGAGGCCCTGTTGTGATCTCGACATAGGCGAAATATTGAACTAGAGGCAGCAACTTTTCTCGTAAAAGATCGCCACATAAACTCGAGTCGCCATCCCAGTTGTCGCCATCGGATGCTTGTGCGACGTAGATATTCCATTCAGAGGGTGAGTAACGGCTCTTGATGATGTCTGCTGTAAGGCTGAGTGCACCTGAGACAATCGTTCCTCCAGTTTCGCGGGAGTAAAAAAACTCTTGCTCATCAACTTCTTTTGCCAACGTATGGTGACGAACAAAGACCAGTTCGATTTGTTTATAATTGCGCTGTAAAAAAAGGTAGAGCAGGATAAAAAAACGCTTTGCCATATCTTTAATGGATTGTGTCATCGAACCAGACACATCCATCACACAGATCATGACTGCTTTACTGGATGGGATTGGGAGCCTGACTAAGTTTTGATAGCGCAAATCAAAATCGTCAATAAAGGGTAATTTTTTGACGCTTTTTTCGAGTTCAAGCAAGGCTGCTCGCAGTGCCTGAAGTCGCTCGGTTGTGTCATCCGTTACCGCTTCTTTTTCCAATGCCCAAATTTCTTTTCTAAGGGCTCGAATATCATCTCGACGATTGCCAGATAGCGCAATTCTGCGGGCATAGGCCGCTTTAAGTGAACGGACAATGTGCAGTTTATCTGGTGATCCGTGTGACGAAAATCCCGCTCTTCGCGTCTCAAAGCTCGTGGCATCTTTGAGCTCTTTTCGAATTAAGTTGGGCAGTTCGAGATCTTCAAACATAAAGTCGAGGAATTCATCCTGACTAATATTGAAGGTGAACTCATCTTCGCCTTCACCTTGATTACTGGCTTTTCCTTGTCCAGAGCCGCCGCCACCGCCTTGCTCTGGTCGTTTAAACTCATCCCCTTCAGCGAATTCTCGATTGCCGGGATAGACACGATCTGTGATACCTCCAGGACCATGATGAAAAATGGGCTCAGAGATATCCTTACGAGGAATGCTGACTTTGCCCCCTCGCTCTAGATCCGTAATCGAACGATCGTTAATCGCCTGATCGACAGCTTCTTTAATATGTTGCTTATAGCGGCGAAGAAACCTTTGTCGGTTCACCGTACTCTTTTTCTTGGCGTTTAGTCGTCGGTCGATAATATAGCTCATACAACCAGCTCCACCCGTTGCAGCTAGGCTGAACGGGTTTCCAATTACTGAGATTTACGTACACGAATGTACCATTCGGATAACAGTCTTACTTGTTTCTCGGTGTAACCACGTTGGATCATGCGTTTTACAAATTCACTGTGCTTTTTCTGATCATCTGAGGATGCTTTTGCGTTAAATGAGATAACAGGAAGCAGGTCTTCAGTATTGGCGAACATTTTTTTCTCAATCACAGAACGCATTTTTTCATAGCTATTCCATGTTGGATTCTTGCCGTTATTATTGGCACGCGCCCGCAACACAAAGTTGACAATTTCGTGGCGGAAATCTTTTGGGTTGCTGATGCCCGCAGGTTTTTCGATTTTTTCGAGCTCCTCATTGATACTTTGTCTATCAAGGATGTCTCCTGTTTCGGGATCACGGTACTCCTGATCTTGAATCCAGAAGTCGGCATAGGTGACATAACGATCAAAAATGTTTTGCCCGTACTCTGAGTAAGACTCTAGGTACGCGGTTTGAATTTCCTTCCCTAAGTACTCGATGTATTTAGGTGCTATGTACTCTTTTAAATAGCCTAAATATCGATCTTGAATCTCTGTTGGAAACTGTTGTTGTGCAATCTCTTTTTCAAGAACGTATAACAAATGCACAGGGTTGGCAGCTACTTCAACAGGGTCAAAGTTGAACACTTTAGAGAGAATTTTAAAGGCGAAGCGTGTCGAGAGACCGTCCATGCCTTCATTGACGCCAGCGGAGTCCTTATACTCTTGTAAGGATTTTGCTTTAGGGTCGGTGTCCTTTAGATTCTCACCATCGTAAATGCGCATTTTTGAGTAGATGCTTGAGTTTTCCGGTACTTTAAGACGCGATAGAACCGTAAACTGAGCCAGCATATTTAAGGTATCGGGTGCGCAGGGCGACGCTTTTAGTGAGCTGTTTTCAAGCAGTTTGGCGTAAATGTTGATTTCTTCAGTGACACGTGAGCAATAGGGCACCTTAACAATATACACACGATCAATGAAGGCTTCGTTGGTTTTGTTGTTTTTAAAGGTTTGCCATTCGGACTCATTTGAGTGAGCAAGAATAATGCCGTCAAATGGAATGGCTCCCATTCCTTCTGTGCTGTTGTAGTTTCCTTCTTGAGTGGCTGTTAATAATGGATGCAGCACCTTGATGGGTGCTTTAAACATTTCAACGAACTCCATAATTCCTTGGTTAGCACGACACAAGGCGCCTGAAAAACTATAGGCATCTGGGTCATGCTGTGGATACTCTTCTAGCTTACGAATGTCGACTTTACCGACCAAGCTGGAAATGTCTTGGTTGTTCTCATCGCCTGGCTCGGTTTTGGCCAATGCTATTTGATTCAGAATAGAAGGGTAAAGTTTGACCACTTTGAAGCGAGAAAGATCACCCCCATACTCATGAAGCGTTTAACGGCCCAAGGTGACATAATGCCGCGTAAGTAGCGACGAGGGATTCCGAAGTCCTCTTCTAACAAAGTGGCATCTTCTTCGGGATTGAACAACCCTAGGGGCGATTCAAAAACCGGCGAGCCTTTGATGGCGTAAAAAGGGATTTTCTCCATTAAGTGCTTTAAGCGTTCGGCGAGAGAGGATTTGCCTCCACCGACAGGCCCAAGTAAGTACAAAATTTGTTTCTTCTCCTCTAGCCCCTGTGCGGCATGTCGGAAGTAGGAAACTATGTTTTCGATGGCATCTTCCATTCCATAAAATTCAGAAAAGGCTGGGTAGCGCTTGATGACTTTGTTGGAGAAAATGCGACTTAACCGAGGGTCTCTCGAGGTGTCAATGACTTCGGGTTCGCCGATGGCTTTTAACATGCGCTCAGCCGCATTGACGTAGGTAAGCGGGTCTTCTTTACAGAGGTTAAGGTACTCTTGCAGGGTCATTTCCTCCTGCAATACCGAGGTGTAGCGAGATTTGTAGTGTTCGAAAATACTCATTGATCACCTTCCTGTCGTAGCTGAAGAACTAGCACTTTACATAGAGGGGTATATAAAGTTTAGACTCATGGATATCAGGGCTGGTTCAAGTTCTTTTCTTGAATGTGTAATTAAGTGTAGCGTATTTCCTTAAGATCATTATTCAATTTATAGTTTATTTATAAAGATAAATACGAAGATAATCAATGAAGTGATCAAGGTCTTTTAGATGAGTAGGGCTGTTTTTTGAAGGGGACTAGAGAAAAACCAAAGCCGCGATAAGCACGGCTTGGTTTTAGAAAGGTGTAGGTGCCGTGTGTTACGATGTTTCGCGAGCAATGGCGCGATAGCCAATGTCCTGGCGGTAAAATGCCCCATCCCAATGGATCATTTTGGTTAAGGCATAGGCTTTCTGCTGTGCATCCAGAACGCTGTTACCCAAGGCAGTAACGCAGAGAACACGTCCACCTGCTGTAACGGCTTGTCCGTTTTCAAGACGGGTTCCGGCATGAAAGACGCGACATGACTCAGGTGTGGAATCTGGAAACGAAATGACATCCCCTTTACGGTATTCTCCAGGATAACCACCGGCTGCCATCACTACACCAACAGCGCAACGTGAATCCCATTCGGCTGTAACCTGATTGAGTGTTTTATCCAGTGCGGCGTTGCATAAGTCAACAAGACTGGATTGTAAACGCATCATAATCGGTTGTGTTTCAGGATCACCAAAACGGCAGTTGTACTCAATGACTTTTGGAGCCCCCGTCGCATCAATCATCAAGCCCGCATATAAGAATCCGGTATAGGGCATGCCTTCAGCGGCCATTCCTCTAACCGTTGGCATAATGACGTCACGCATGACGCGATCATGGATTTCAGGCGTGACAACAGGTGCAGGTGAGTAAGCCCCCATCCCACCCGTATTGGGGCCAGTATCGGCATCGCCAACACGTTTATGATCTTGGCTGGTTGCCATAGGGAGCACATGTTCACCATCGACCATCACGATAAAGGATGCTTCTTCGCCTTCCAGAAACTCTTCAATGACAACACGGTGTCCTGCGTCACCAAAGGCATTACCGGCAAGCATGTCTTTAACCGCTTCCTCAGCTTCTGCAAGGGTCATCGCAACGATGACGCCTTTGCCCGCTGCTAGACCATCTGCTTTGATAACAATCGGGGCCCCTTTTTCTTGAAGGTAGGCCAACGCTGAGTCTACATCTGTAAAGTTTTGGTAGTCGGCGGTTGGGATCTGGTGTCGAGCCAAGAAGTCCTTGGTAAAGGCTTTTGAGCCTTCCAGTTGAGCGGCTGCAGCACTTGGGCCAAAAATTCGCAGGCCTTCCGCTTGAAAACGATCAACCACGCCGGCAACGAGAGGCGCTTCTGGGCCAACAATCGTTAAGTCAATGGATGTGTCTTTTGCAAATTGAATTAAGCCATCGATGTCCAATACATCAATCGTAACGTTGGACATTTTCTGCTCAGTTGCCGTAGCGGCGTTACCTGGAGCAACGAAGACTTGTGTAACGCGTGTGTCTTGTGCAACTGACCAAGCTAAAGCGTGCTCACGCCCGCCTGAGCCGATAATCAAAATGTTCATTGCTTGTTCCTGTAATTGAAGGCCCATTAGTGACGGAAGTGACGCATGCCCGTAAAGACCATTGCCATGCCATGTTCGTTTGCAGCATCAATTACTTCTTGATCACGCATTGAACCGCCTGGCTGAATAACCGCCGTGATTCCCGCTTCGGCTGCAGAATCGATGCCGTCTCGGAACGGGAAGAAGGCGTCTGATGCCATGACCGATCCCTTGACTTCCAATCCTTCATCAGCGGCTTTAATGGCGGCGATACGTGCCGAGTAGACACGGCTCATTTGTCCGGCGCCAATACCAATGGTTTGACCATCGCGTGCATAAACAATCGCATTGGATTTGACAAACTTAGCCACTTCCCAGCAAAAGAGCAAATCACGGATTTCTTGCTCACTGGGTTGACGTTTGGTCACGATCTTAAGCTGTGAAGCATCAATCATGCCTAGATCACGATCTTGGATGAGTAAACCGCCGTTGACGCGTTTGTAATCCAAAGATTTGGACGGATGTGAATCCCATTGTCCGCATTCGAGTAGGCGCACGTTGGGTTTTGCAGCCACAATTTCAGAGGCTTCTTGGGTAACAGAAGGGGCAATAATCACTTCAACGAATTGACGATCCACAATCGCTTGGGCAGTTTTTCCATCCAACTCACGATTGAAAGCAATAATGCCGCCAAAAGCCGAGGTTGGATCAGTCAAAAAGGCGCGGTTATACGCATCCAAAAGGTTCTCGCCGATGGCCACACCACAAGGATTGGCATGTTTTACAATCACACAGGCAGGGTCACGGAAAGGTTTGACACATTCCAGAGCCGCATCGGTATCGGCGACATTATTGTAAGAAAGGGCCTTGCCTTGCACTTGTCTTGCCGTGGAAACGGAGGGCTCAGATGGGTTGGCTTCAATATAAAATGCCGCTTTCTGGTGAGGGTTTTCGCCATAACGCATTTCTTGAGCTTTGATGAATTGCGTATTGAACGTGCGCGGAAACGCTGATGGGAGCTCTTCATCACCCTCGATAATGGCGCCAAGATAGTTGGCAATCATACCGTCATATGCTGCAGTATGCTCGAAGGCTTTGACGGCAAGATCGAAGCGTGTTTTATGAGACAAGCCTTGATTTTCATCCAGTTCTTGAATAATAACGTCATAGTCTGATGCGTTGACAACGATCGCGACATCTTTATGATTTTTAGCCGCTGAGCGCACCATGGTCGGTCCACCGATATCGATATTTTCGATGGCCATGGCAAGGTCGCAATCTGGACGGGCAATGGTTTGAGCAAAGGGATAAAGATTGACAATCACCATGTCAATTGCCGAAATATTATGTTCTTGCATAATGGCATCGTCCTGACCTCTACGGCCGAGGATGCCACCATGAATCTTAGGGTGCAGGGTTTTGACACGACCATCCATCATTTCTGGAAAGCCTGTGTAATCAGAGACTTCAACCGCACTAATTTGGTTTTCAAGTAAGAGTTTGTAAGTCCCACCCGTTGATAAAATTTCAACACCACGCTCAGTGAGGGCGCGTGCAAAGTCAAGGATTCCGGTTTTATCGGATACACTGATCAGTGCACGACGCACTGGGGTGATAGTTTGCTCAGACATAAGGGGTTCCGGCCAGCAATTGATGGTTCAAAAATTAAAGCAATCCGTACTGTTTTAGTTTTTTGCGCAGGGTTCCACGATTCAAACCCAGCAGCTCAGACGCTTTGGTCTGATTGTCTTTCGTGTAAGCCATAACGCTTTCAAACAATGGAGCTTCGATTTCAGACAGTACCATTTGGTAGACATCTGTAACCGGTTGGCCATCGAGTTGTTTGAAGTAGCTTGTCATGGACTGATGAACACTGTCCCGCAATGTTTGCGGAGGTGTGGTCTGTTGTGCAGTTGAGGCTTGTTTCACGATTTTATTGTCCATTGCGTTCATAAGCGTATCCCGATGTCAGGCGGCAGCGGAATTGGTCGAGGCTAAAAAAAGCACCAATTCGTTTACTTGCTGTTCTGCTGTGTCAATTGAATTAAAAAATTTCCGGAACTCGGATCCTGTTTGCTGTACGTTCAGATACCAGCCTATGTGCTTTCTAGCAATTCGAACACCTAACACTTCACCGTAAAAAGCATGTAAAGCCTGTAGGTGCTCAAGCATGATGTCATGGACTTCCTGGGTCTCAGGCGGTACTGCATATGTACCTGTTTTCAAAAAATGATCAATCTCTCGAAATAACCAAGGTTGGCCTTGGGCCGCACGCCCGATCATAACGGCATCAGCACCTGTCTGTTTTAGCACGTCAGCTGCTTTATTCGGTGAGTCAATATCCCCATTTGCAAAAAGGGGAATGTCGATAACCTCTCGAATTCTGGCTAACGTTTCGTATTCAGCTTGGCCACGATAGGCATCAGCACGCGTCCTGCCGTGTACGGCTAAGGCTTGAATACCCGTCGCTTGAGCCATTTGAGCGATTTCGATGCCATTTTTGAGCTCGGATGACCAACCTGTTCTCATTTTTAGGGTCACAGGGACGTCGACAGCACTCACAACAGCTTCCAGAATCTGTTTTACTAGCTCAGGTTCACGCATCAACGCCGAACCTGCTGCGCGGTTACAGACTTTTTTGGCAGGGCAGCCCATATTGATATCAATAATCTGGGCGCCGCGCTCGACATTCATTTTAGCAGCATAAGCCATCATGTCTGGATCTGATCCAGCAATCTGGACAGAGCGAGGGCTGGTCTCACCTTGATGGTCTAAGCGAAAGGCAGATTTATGGGTTTTCCAAAAGCTGACATCGCTAATGACCATTTCGGAAACGGCAAGTCCCGCTCCCATTCGTCGGCATAATTGACGAAAGGGTCTGTCAGTGATCCCCGCCATAGGCGCCAGAATAACTTGGCTATTTATGATGTAGGGACCGACCTGAAACATACTTAACCTTAAAAATGAGTCAAAAAAATATCTGTCCGGTGCAGTTACACCAGAAAAAAAGAGCATTCACGGAAGGTGGGTAATGATACCGCTTCTGGCCGAGGGCTCCAAGTCGATTCTGATGATTTTTTGATCTAAAGATCAGTTTGTTTAGTGAGAGGGCAGAATGTTGAGGGTATAGCCTAAGTGGCCTTCAATGGGTTTCATCATTTCGAGTCCAACCTCAAGTCGCTGTTTTGTTGGCATTCTTTGGGGATCAAACAGGGGAGAGTTGAGATATTCTTGAGGCCTGAAGGCGCGTACCGCAACTTGTGTATTTTTTTGATCCGTAAAAGAGAGGCGCAGGACTGGGAAGGGTTGCGAAAAATGCGCCGTGTTTTCAATCACCAAGCTTGCAATCAACCCATCTGGTTCACGAGGGTGCTGCCTGATGATCAGTTGATGAGACACAATTTCCTGATACGCCTTATGACTGGGTAGGTCGCAATTCATCAATACGCAAATGACCTGGTAGGCACTATCAAGTGCTGGGTACTTGGCCAGAGATTGACGTTCAAACCATAAGACTTGAAAAGTTAGGATTAGAATACCCAAAAAGCACATGAGCATAATGGGTAGATCATTGCTTTTGGGCTGTTTGAAGTCAGGGTTGCGTAGATTCAGCGGTTCCGCTTTTATATCTAAAAACGGTTTGCCCTGAAGGGCTTCCGTATCGATCTGAGCGGTGTTTAGTTGACGAAGTTGAGATGCAAGCTGAGATAAAGGTTGCTCGATAGCGTTTGAATTCGGCGTTTGCTGTGGTGCATGCAGATCATTGGCTAATTTGATTGCGTCAGATGCATCGTCGGAATCATTCGTCTGGGCAAACAACGAGGTGTTGATGTTGTTTTCATCATCTGACGATGGGGGTTTTAGAAAATCTGTTGAGTGTGAGCCGATGTGGGGGTTATGACCCACATCGGTTGTTTCCGGTGAGTCTGTCCATGTCGGTGTTTCGGGCAGAGCATCAAACACACTCAAGCACTTCCCACACCGAACCTTTCCCGAAGCTATTTTTAGGTGGCCAGGCGTAATTTTGTATTGCGTATGGCAGTGAGGGCAGTGGGTGGTAATCATTTCTATATTCACGAGCGGCGCGTACCACTGAGGCGAATCCAGCCTTCTTTTTCGACAGGAGCTTCCATAATAAAGCTGTTGCTGTAGGTGTCAATCAGTTCATCGGCTTGAGCAGACAGTAAGCCAGACAGTAAAAGCTTTCCGCCGGGTTTAACTAATTTAGAGAGCGTAGGACATAAGCTATTGAGTGGACCTGCTAAAATGTTTGCAACTAGGATGTCCGCCATATCCGTAGGCATCGATTCGGGATAAAACGTGTGAAGAAGGTCACCGTGCAGTCCGTTTCTTAGTAAGTTGTCTTGGGTGGCTGACAAGGCTTGCGGGTCTATATCGACGGCATGTACTGATTGTGCGCCTAACAGGAGTGCGGCAATCCCTAGAATGCCGGAACCGCAGCCATAATCTATGACAAACTTATCATTTAAATCTTCGGCATCTAGCCATTCCAAGCATAGGGCGGTGGTTGGATGGGTGCCTGTTCCAAACGCTAACCCCGGATCGAGAAGTAAATTGACTGCGTTTGGGTCAGGGACCGGTTTCCAGCTTGGGCAGACCCATAGGCGTTGACCAAACTTCATTGGATGGTAATTGTCCATCCATTCACGTTCCCAGTCTTTATCTTCAAGTATTTCGGCTTTGATACTAGGAAGGTTTTCAGAGTCAGGCCATGTTGCCATCTGCTCTGCTTTGATCAATGCGAGGGTTTCATTTAAATCATATTCGGCATCAAACAACCCCGTGACGATGGTGTTGGACCATAAGGGGGTTGTACCTAAGTCGGGCTCGAAAATGGGTTCATCTTCTGCGTCTTGGTAACTCACGACGGCGCATCCAGCCGCGAGAAGAATATCCTCGTATTGTTCAGCGCAGTCGGGTGTAGTTGATAACGAAATTTGTAACCAGGGCATGATGACTCCAATAACAACAGAATGCGCAAAGTATCGCTTAATCAAAGCATGATGTCAGCCGTTCTTCTGTCTGAAGGTGGATAAAAACCTAGGGTGTAAGAGGCGTTTACGTAATTACACAAAAAAAACCCGCTGTTAAGCGGGCTTTTCTGAATCAAAGACCGAGCTTTTTCTCAAGATAATGAATGTTCACACCACCGTTTGCGAAATTGCTGTCGCGAACAATATCCTGATGAAGTGCGATATTGGTACGAATACCATCAATCATCGTTTCATCAAGTGCGTTTTTCATTCGACGTAACGCTGTTTCTCTGTCCTCACCATAGGTGATGAGCTTAGCAATCAGCGAATCATAATGAGGTGGAACGGTGTAACCATCGTATAGATGAGAGTCAACGCGAATACCGTTACCGCCTGGGGCATGGAAGTGTGTGACTTTGCCTGGGCAGGGAAGAAACGTTTTCGGGTCTTCAGCATTGATGCGACACTCGAAGGCATGCCCGCGTAGAACAATATCTTCTTGCTTGAATGACAGCGGGAGACCGGAAGCGATGCGTAATTGCTCTTTTACAATATCCACACCTGTGACTTGCTCTGTTACCGGGTGCTCGACCTGAACACGCGTGTTCATTTCGATAAAGTAAAATTTGCCATCCTCATACAAAAACTCAAATGTACCCGCACCGCGATATCCAATGTGAATACAGGCATCAACACAGGCTTTGAAAACAGCCTGGCGTGCTTCTTCATCAATCATCGGTGCTGGAGCTTCTTCGACGACTTTTTGGTGGCGGCGCTGCATTGAGCAGTCACGGTCAAATAAATGGATAGCATTGCCTTGACCATCAGCCAGTACCTGCACCTCAACGTGGCGAGGTCTCTCTAAGAATTTTTCCATATAGAGGGTGTCATCACCAAATGCCGCACCCGCTTCTGAGCGAGTGACATGAATGGCATTCAGGAGATGGGCTTCGGCTTGAACAACACGCATACCGCGCCCGCCACCACCTGCTGCGGCTTTAACAATCACAGGGTAGCCAATTTTGCGAGCGATCGCGAAAAGCTCATCATTGTTGTCTGGAAGAGGGCCATCTGATCCAGGCACTGTCGGTACACCGGCTTTTTTCATCGCAGCAATGGCTGAAACCTTATCCCCCATCAGGCGGATAACATCAGCAGTTGGGCCAATGAACGTAAAGCCAGAACGTTCTACTTGCTCAGCAAAAAGAGCGCTTTCAGCTAAAAAACCGTATCCAGGATGTATGCCAACCGAGTCTGTGACTTCAGCTGCGCTGATCAGTGCAGGAATATTTAAATAGCTTTTAGCAGAGGAGGCCGGTCCAATACAAACGGCTTCATCAGCGAGGCGTACGTGCATCAAGTCACGATCGGGCACAGAATGAACTGCAACAGTTCGAATGCCCAACTCTTTACATGCTCGCAGAATTCGCAAAGCAATTTCACCACGATTGGCAATCAGAACTTTGTCCAGCATCTTGGAAAGATCCTTACGTTAAATTGAGGGCTTAGACGATTGTGAACAGAGGTTGATCAAACTCAACGGGTTGTCCATCTTCAACCAAAATCGCTTCAACAACACCCGATTTGTCTGCTTCAATCTGATTCATCATTTTCATGGCTTCAACAATACAGATGACATCGCCAGCTTTAACTGTTTTACCTACTGCGGTAAAAGCAGGTGAGCTAGGTGATGGCGCACCGTAAAACGTACCGACCATCGGTGAACGGATGACGTGACCTGTAGATGCAGCAGGTTCAGCCGCGGGTGCTGCAGCGCTGACAGGAGCGCTTTGTGTAGCAGGGGCTGGCGCTGCACTCATGTAATGTGGAGCGGGCTGGTAAACAGGTGCGCTAATGCTTGAGCCGCGACTAATGCGAACCGACTCTTCACCTTCTTTGATCTCAATTTCGTTGATATTGGATTCTTCAAGTAGTTCGATCAGTTTTTTGACCTTACGAATATCCATTCTTTAGCTTCTCTGTAGTCATGGGGTTGATCGCGTGTATTTGAACACAAATTGAACACCTAAGCCTCTCGCACTCTTATCCTTGTTAATTAAAAGGTAAGATTTTTCCATCTCAAGACCTAGCTTGAACGTGCAGCTTGCGTCTTTCGTGCAAGTTTTGTAGAGGATTTGGACTGCTTTTCGCATTCAAAAATATTGGATAATTTTGCCTTAAATTAAGACCAGTGTCTATTTGTATGGAATATTTTTGTGTGTTAGCGGCTAGTTAGGCGAAGTTAAGCGCATTTTGTTAAGATCAATCGCTTTTATATCGGCTTAGATGTTCTTTGGCTTCAACAACGTTGACCCGTGCGTTGATTTTAGCGATAGTGCGTTGCATTAAAAGCGAACGTCAGCTTGTTGAAGTTGGCTCTGGAGAGGTGGGTATGATCAGAGTGGTGTTCAACCAGAAAGGTGGAGTGGGTAAGTCCAGCATTGCGGTGAATTTGGCTGCAATTAGTGCAACAAAAGGGATCAAAACGCTGATTATTGACCTAGATCCGCAATGCAATTCGACGCATTACTTACTGGGTGATGATGCAAACTTGCCGCAAACAGATGTTAAAGATTTTTTTGAGCAAACATTAAGTTTGCAGCTTCGGCCTCAGTCGCCCTTGCAGTTTGTGCATCCGACACCTGTTGAACATTTGTCACTAATGCCTTCGAATCCTGAATTAGGTGATTTGCAATCGAAGCTAGAGACGAAGCATAAAATCTACAAGCTTCGTGATGCATTGGTTGAGTTGAAAGAACACTTTGACGCCATCTACATCGATACACCGCCTGCATTTAATTTCTTTACACTTTCGGCACTGGTCGGTGCTGAGCGCTGTTTAATCCCCTTTGATTGCGATGAGTTTGCGCGCCAAGCGTTATATAGCCTACTCAACAATGTTCAAGAAACACGAGTAGATCACAACTCAGCCTTGGTTGTTGAGGGAATCGTCGTCAATCAGTTTCAGCCGCGTGCTTCTTTGCCGCAGCGCTTGGTCGCAGAATTAGAGGCTGAAGACGTGCCTGTGATGAAAACCCGTATTTCATCCTCGGTCAAAATGAAAGAGTCGCATAATGCGGCGCAACCCTTAATTAAAATGGCGCCAACCCATAAGTTGACGCTGGAGTTTATCGCACTATACGAAGAGCTGCATGGGTGATGCTTTACATCCCTTTTACGGCATAAATACCGGGAGCGTTTCGCCAGTAACCTTTGTAATCCATTCCATATCCGAAAATATAGCGGTCTGGTATCTGTAAACCGACAAAGTCTGCCACTAAATCTGGGCGGGCTTTTCGGTCATGCTGCTTATTGATCAGAACCGCACTATAGACTTGGCTTGCACCTTGCCCATGACAGTATTCTAGAATTTCGGCAAGCGTGTGCCCTTCGTCCAGAATGTCGTCCACAATCAGCACAGGCCTATTTTTGAAGTCAATCATTGGAGGAACTTTCCATTCGAGTGAGTGACCCGATGTGCTATTTCGATAGCGAGTTGCATGTAAATAGCTGGCTTGTAAAGGAAAGGTTAGTTGTGTGAGGAGTTGGCCTGTGATGACAAGGCCACCATTCATAACGCTGAATACCACAGGGTTTAATTGGCTTAATGCGTCGGTAATGTCTTTTGCCATATGGGTAATGGCATCTTCAACCTGTTGCTGAGTGAAGAGAAGGTCTGCTTCATCAAAGACGTTTTTAATTTCGTTCAACTCAGGCATGGTCATCTTGTATCTCACTTCATATTCAAAAGGTATCTCGCTGCGCAATTCGCAAACGATGCACTCAAAAAATGCAAACGATACTGACCTATTATGAAAAGGGCAATATAGAATATTCAATGATCTATTCAGACAGTTGTTGAAAGTCAGCGGACTTTCCCTAAAAATGCATACCATGGCTCGCCGTTGTGTAGTCGCCAACAATTACCAGAGAGGTTTTCATGAGTGTTCACGAAATACGCCACCCCTTAGTTCAGCATAAATTAGGTTTGATGAGATCTGTGCACAAAAGCACACGGGGTTTTCGTCAATTGGCCGCTGAAGTTGGGTGTTTACTGACCTATGAAGCGACGAAGGATCTTGAATTAGAGCCTTATGAGTTAGACGGTTGGGCAGGGCCCGTGACGGCCGAGCGCATTAAGGGTAAAAAAATCACGGTAGTGCCTATTTTAAGAGCCGGTTTGGGAATGCTGGATGGCGTCTTGGAGTTGGTTCCCAGCGCTAAAATATCGGTTGTTGGTGTGTATCGTGATGAAGAGACGCTTGAGCCTGTTGCGTATTTTGAAAAGCTCGCAAGTGATATAGATGCACGTATGTCGTTAATTGTTGATCCTATGTTGGCGACAGGTGGGTCCATGATTGCCACGATCGATATGTTAAAAAAAGCGGGTTGCACCAGTATTCGCGCTTTAGTATTAGTGGCAGCCCCTGAGGGGATCGCGAAGGTACAAGCTGCGCATCCAGATGTGGATATCTTCACGGCATCGGTTGACTCTCATTTGAATGAAAAAGGCTACATCATTCCGGGCTTAGGTGATGCCGGTGATAAAATTTTTGGCACTAAGTAGGGGAATATAATGGTTAGCGAGAAAGACGGGACAGAAAAGGCCATGCACTGGCGAACCGCTTTAGCGGGTTCACAAATGCTCTTTGTTGCCTTTGGTGCGTTGGTCTTGATGCCTTTATTAACAGGTTTGGATCCCAGTGTTGCCCTGTTTACGGCAGGCATTGGAACCCTGTTGTTTCATTTTGTGACAGGTGCAACTGTTCCCATTTTTTTAGCCTCTTCATTTGTATTTATCGCGCCCATCATCTTTTCGGTTCAGAGTTGGGGGGTGCCTGCAACGATGGGTGCTCTCTTAGCTGCGGGTGTGGTGTATATGTGCCTTGGGCTTTTCGTGCGTTGGCGTGGTCCTGGGTTTTTGCATCGTCTTTTGCCGCCTGTCGTGATAGGCCCTGTTATTATGATTATTGGCTTGGGTCTTGCACCTATTGCTGTGAATATGGCGATGGGAAAGGCGGGGGATGGTTCGTTTGAGATCTTTCCTTATCAAGATGCGATCTTGGTCTCAATGATTTCGTTGGTGACAACGGCCGCCGTCGCCGTTTTTGCCAAGGGGATTTTTCGACTTTTGCCTATCTTGTGTGGTGTGGTCGTTGGCTACCTTGCTGCACTTTGGATGGGAATGGTTAATTTTGATGCTGTCCGAGATGCCCCTTTGATTGCAGTGCCTGGATTTATCATGCCTGAGTTTCATTGGCAGGCCATTCTTTTTATGATCCCCGTTGCGATTGCACCTGCGATAGAACATGTGGGTGACGTTCTGGCGATCAGTAAGGTGACAGGAAAAGATTATGTCAAAAAGCCTGGGTTGCATCGCACATTGTTTGGCGATGGCCTGGCGACATCCGCAGCCGCGATGTTTGGTGGTCCGCCGAATACGACTTATTCGGAAGTTACTGGGGCCGTCATGCTGACGCGCGCATTTAATCCAATTATCATGATTTGGGCGGCAGGATTTGCCATCCTGTTAGCATTTGTTTCTAAGTTTGGTATGTTTTTGCAGACCATTCCGACGCCTGTCATGGGTGGGATTTTGATTTTATTGTTTGGTTCGATTGCGGCGGTTGGTATGAATACGCTGATCAAAGCGCGCGTGGATATGGCAGAGCAGCGTAACCTCGTAATTGTCGCGACCGTCTTGGTGTTTGGAATAGGGGGGATGGCATTAGGTGATGGTGAGCTTAGCTTACAGGGTGTCAGCCTTTGCGGCATTGTTGCGATTGTGCTGAATTTGATTTTGCCGTCCTCAGCACAAGAGGCCGATGATCTTCATGTTGAACAGGAGGTAGTTGAGGATTTAGTTGAGCACGGGCGTCGAGATTAATCGACGTCCGTGATGTGCTCGGCATCTAGTATCTAGATGCCGAGTGTTTTTTCATTACTTTGCAGCTTCGTACGCAGCAACCGAATCTAGAATGGCTTGACGAGCCGCAGCAGCATCAGACCAGCCTTCAACTTTAACCCACTTTCCGACTTCTAACTTTTTGTAGTTTTCGAAGAAATGAGCGATACGGTCTTTCGTAAGTTGTGGCAGATCGTTGATGTCTTGAATGTCGTTGTATGCTTGAGACAGCTTTTGATGAGGAACAGCAACCAGTTTGGCATCTTCACCCGCTTCATCTGTCATGTTCAGAATCCCGACAGGACGGCAGCGCACGACAGAGCCTACAGCAACAGGGTAAGGCGTGATCACCAATACATCCAACGCATCACCGTCATCGGCTAGGGTGTTGTTAATGTATCCATAGTTGGCAGGATAGAACATCGGCGCAGCCATGAAGCGATCAACAAATACGGCATCAGAGTCTTTGTCGATTTCGTATTTGACAGGAGAGCTTTCTGCCGGAATCTCAATAACAACATAGATGTCATTGGGTAGATCTTTTCCAGAAGGTACGTTAACGAAACTCATCGGATAGTTCCTTTAGATTGAAAGTCAATAATAAAATGATATTACTGGCATTATAAAGATAATGCCGTGAGCCTGATATAAGACTAATGATCAGTCATTCTTATTCGCTTGATGGTATTCCAGCAGTGTGTCTACCTCGTTGCGTGAGCCTAAGGCAACGGAAACGCGTTGATGAATCGCGTCTGGTTGAATTTCCATAATGCGTGAGTAGCAGGTGCTGGATTTTCCACCTGCCTGTTCAATTAGCATACTCATGGGGTTGCCTTCATACATCAAACGCAATTTTCCAGGCTTTTGGGGTTCGCGAGAATCCCAAGGATATGTGAAAATGCCGCCACGGGTCAGAATGCGGTGCACTTCGGCAACCATGGAGGCGACCCAGCGCATGTTAAAGTTTCTACCACGACTGCCTTCCGATCCTGCAAGAAGATCGTCAATGTAATTGCGCATGCCAGGTTCCCAAAAGCGCTGGTTAGACATGTTGATCGCAAATTCGGACGTGTCAGCGGGAATGGTGACGTCTTCATGCGTGAGTAAGAAGTCACCAGTGTGTGCGAGTGTAAACATGTTGACACCATCACCCGTGGTAAGTGACAGCACAGCCGATGGACCATAGAGAACATAACCCGCCGCTAGCTGTTGCACACCGGGTTGTAAAAATAAATCAACGGAGTTTTCATGCACACCTGCCGGCACTTCAAGAATGGAGAAGATGGTGCCGACCGAAACGTTAATATCAATATTGGATGACCCGTCTAGGGGATCAAATGTCACTAGAAAGCGTCCATCTGAGTTTCCAAAAACAGGAAAGTCTTCTTCTTCTGAAGCAACGCCTCTAACGATAGGGTTGTCCAGTAATACTTTTTTCAAAACTTCATTGGCAATGATATCCAGTTTTTTCTGGGTTTCACCTTGAATGTTGGTGTTGTCGGAGACGCCTAGCACACCTGCAAGCTCACCCTCACGTAGCTGTAAAGCGATTTCCTTACAGGCCAGCATTAATGTATCGATGAGTTCAATCAGTTCAGAATCAATTTTTTTGTGCTTTAAGAAATTGCTCAGAAGTTGCATTGCGTTCCATGTCCCCAGATTAGTCAGTCGGTATCAAATTTTAAACCCCATTATTTTAAGCGATTTTGCATGAAAATGCATGATAAATACGGGCCGTCAGTGATCAAAAAACAGATGTTTTATTGGTTTCGATGGCAGAAAAGAACAGGTGAAAACTGTTATGATGATCTCAATTTAATGTTGAGGATTATTTGGCTGTGCATATTCATATATTAGGCATTTGCGGGACCTTCATGGGCTCTTTGGCGATACTTGCGCGTCAACTAGGGCATAAAGTGACGGGTTCAGATACACATGTCTACCCACCCATGAGCACTCAGCTTAAGGATCAGGGTATTGAGGTAATTGAAGGGTATGATCCGGAACAACTCAATCCTGCACCGGATCAAGTTGTTATTGGTAATGCGATGTCGAGGGGAAACCCTTGTGTTGAATATGTATTGGAAAAAGGACTGTCGTATACCTCAGGACCGCAATGGTTACACGACCATGTGCTCCGTGATCGTTGGGTCTTGGCGGTTGCAGGGACTCATGGCAAAACAACCACGGCGAGTATGTTAGCTTGGATTTTAGATCAGGCAGGAATGGCGCCAGGATTTCTTATCGGTGGTGTTCCTAAGGGATTTACGACCTCGGCTCGCATGGGCGAAACTCCGTTTTTTGTTATTGAGGCCGATGAGTACGATACCGCTTTTTTTGATAAGCGTTCGAAGTTTGTTCACTATAGACCCAGAACGTTGATCATGAATAACTTAGAGTATGATCATGCGGATATCTTTCCGGATCTAAGTGCAATCCAACGTCAGTTTCATCACTTGCTGCGTCTGATTCCGGCCAGCGGGCAAATCGTATGTCCGGCTGATGATGTCAATCTAGAGCAGGTTTTATCAATGGGCTGCTGGAGTGAAGTGGTTAAAACAGGATTGGTGCAAGGGGCAATCCAAGCGCGTTTACTTAGCCAGGATGGGCGGGGTTTCTCTGTCGTTGTTGGTGGAGAGGATCTTTGTGATGTCCATTGGTCATTGACGGGGCATCATAATGTGTTAAATGGTTTAAATGCCATGATGGCGGCCCATCATGTAGGCGTCACCTTTCCTCATGCAGCTGAGGCCTTGTCGAGCTTTCCGGGTGTCAAACGAAGAATGGAGTTGCTGGCTGAAGTCAATCAAATCAGAGTGTATGACGATTTTGCACATCATCCAACAGCAATTAAAACAACGCTTGAGGGTGCACGTGCGCATATCGGATCTCGGCCTTTGTTCGCATCATAGAGCCTCGCTCCAACACGATGAGGATGGGTGTGCATCAACATGCGCTTGTCGAATCGGTTGCCGCAGCTGACCGCGTTTTTTGGTTCCAACCCACTGGAACCGATTGGTCTTTGAAGACGCTCGTTGAAAAAAGTCCCGTTGCTTCAGAGGTGCATGATTCGTTGGCTGAGCTGGTCTCTGCTGTGCTTGGCGCGGTGACACTTGGCACAGACATTGTCGTGATGTCGAATGGTGGTTTTGGCGGTGTTCATCAGAAGCTGATTGACGCGTTAAATGGAGTCTTAAAATGAGTGAGGTGTTTGCGCGGCGAGTGTCACTGGCGATTACGGGCGCCTCTGGTGTGCAATATGCATTGCGTCTTCTTGAATGCTTGGTGGCAGCGGATTGCCAAGTATTTTTGATGATCTCTAAAGCGGCACAGGTGGTGGTAGCGACTGAGACGACGCTCGGATTGCCGGGTGCGGCTGAGCAGCAGGAGATATTCCTGTCTGCTAAATATCAAGCGCGCTCAGGGCAAATTAAGGTTTTTGGTCGTGAACAGTGGATGGCTCCCGTGGCGTCAGGCTCGGGTGCACCCTCCTCGATGGTGATTTGCCCCTGTAGTACAGGCACGTTATCGGCCATTGCTTGTGGAGCCAGTAATAACCTCATTGAACGTGCGGCTGATGTGGCGTTAAAAGAGCGTCGCCAATTAATATTAGTGCCCAGGGAGGCGCCTTTTTCTGAAATTCATCTCGAAAATATGTTGAAATTATCAAGGATGGGGGCAGTGGTCTTGCCGGCTTGTCCTGGCTTTTATCATCAGCCGACAACAATCGACGATTTGATTGATTTTGTGGTTGCAAGAATCTTATCTCAACTAGGTTTGGAGCATGCTCTTTTACCGCGTTGGGGCGAAAAATACATTTAACTCAATTTCTGGGCTGTGCATTCTGTTTGTTGAATCGTTAGAATGGCTCGTAAAATATTGTTGTGCGGAATATACACTGATGTCGCGAATACTTGCGTTAGATACGTCAACGGATGCTTGCTCAGTCGCTCTTTTAAACGGAGATGAGCTGACGCAGGAGTTTCGAATAGAGCCAAGACGTCATACCCATCTCTTATTGCCAATGGTGCAGTCTATATTAGCATCCTCGTCTTTAAGGCTTGAGGATCTTGATGCGATTGCGTTTGGGCGTGGCCCTGGGTCCTTTGCCGGCATCCGAATTGCAACGGGTGTTGCACAAGGATTAGGGTTGGCCGCAGATTTACCTTTGATTCCGGTATCGACACTGGCGGCTATGGCCATAACGGCTCAATCAGCAGCTCAAGGATTGCCCATTTTAACGGCCTTGGATGCGCGTATGGATGAGGTCTATTGGGCACTCATTCGCTTCGATGAAGGGAAAATAGTCTATGAAGTGGAAGAACGCGTGTCTGCACCGAGCGATGTGTATGTGCCCGATTCTTTTTCTCAGGTGATGGGTGTCGGTAGCGGTTGGGTGTATGCCCAAGCGATGGAGTCACTATCCAATGTGAAGTTGGTGCTAAATCAACCTGAGTCTATTTATCCGACGGCTGCAGCGATGCTCACCCTAGCCAAAGCGTTGTTTTTAGAGGGACAGGTCAGTCTTGCTGATGAGGTTCGACCTGTATATTTACGTGATGATGTTGCTTGGAAGAAAAAGGATCAACAATGAATGTGAGCGAATGGATTCAAACTATTTTTTTAGCCTTGGTTCAGGGAATCTCTGAGTTTCTACCCATTTCAAGTTCGGCACATTTGATTCTGCCAGCCCAGCTTTGGGGATGGGAGGATCAAGGCTTAGCGTTTGATGTGGGGGTGCATTTGGGAACCCTAGTTGCCGTTGTGGTGTATTTTAGACAGGATATTCTCTCGTTATTTAAAGCTTGGCTTTTGTCTCTTAAAGGTGTTTCCTCCACTGAAGGGCTCTTAAGTTGGCTCGTGATATTGGGAACACTCCCAGCCGTGATCGCTGGCGGACTCTTTGTCTCGGCTATTGAGCATTGGGGGCGTTCTATTTTGATTATTGCGGCGACGACCATTATTTTTGGTGCGTTAATGGGTCTAGCGGATCTGTATCGAACCGAGCGCCGCGCTTTAGCTGAGATTAAAATGAAGGATGCCATCTGGATAGGGCTTGCTCAGGCAATGTCGTTGATACCAGGTACTTCTCGCTCAGGTTCTACGATTACGGCAGCGCTTTTGCTGGGTTTTGATCGCCAATCAGCTGCCCGTTTTTCATTCCTATTGTCAATCCCTGTCACGTTTGGTGCTTGTGTCATGATGATGGCTCGCGTGCAAAGCGGAGCAAGTGTCTTACCACTTGAAATGTTGTTTCTGGGGGCTTTAGTCGCTGGGGTAAGCGCCTGGTGTTGTATTCATCTTTTCCTTAAGTGGATTGCAAGCATTGGCATGATGCCGTTTGTCATCTACCGTATGGTATTGGGCGCTGTTCTTTTACTTGTGTATTTCTTTGGAAGTGGTAGTTAGATTTGATGAGTTGCGCTTTAAATCTTGCTTGTACTTGGTTTGATGAGGTCTTTGAGCGGCCAGCTCAAGCGCTGGCGCTTAAGCTGAATGTGCCAGCGAGCGGGCATGAGTGTTTAGATACCAGTGACTATGCCTGCTTGCTCATTGTCGATCAAACGGGGATACAGTTGCAGGTGACGGGTAAAAAGCGGCCGGGCCCCGTTAGAGTTGATTTCGTCTCAGGTGCGGTTGCGCATCGACGTCAATTTGGTGGCGGCACAGGGCAGTTAATTGCCAAGGCCTGTGGCTTGAATAAAGGGGTTCGACCCTTAGTCGTCGATGCGACTGCAGGTTTAGGTCGGGACGCGTTTGTGTTAGCGACCTTGGGGTGCTCTGTTATCCTGCTTGAGCGTTCTGCGTTGGTGTTTGAGCTGCTCAATGATGGTGTCGAGCAAGCACGTCGAGTTTCTGAAATAGCGGAAATCGTTGAACGTATGACGTGCAAAGAGGTGGACTCAATCGAGTGGTTGAATTCCTTGAGCTCAGAGGATAAGCCAGATGTCGTGTATCTTGATCCAATGTTTCCCCACACCGAAAAATCGGCGCAGGTAAAAAAGGAAATGCTCTTGTTTCGCAGTCTCGTTGGGCAAGATAACGATGCGGCGGCTTTATTGGAGGCTGCCCTTAAAGCGGCACGTTACCGAGTTGTCGTCAAACGTCCACGAAAGGCACCTTGTGTCGAGGGTACGCCTCCAACCTATCAGTTGGAGGGAAAATCCTGCCGTTACGATATTTATGCGTTAAAAAAGTTTGACTGACAGCTACTAGTGACGTGTCTCTAATAGAAGTTTAGCCTTATCGGTAAGGTGTTTTGACAGAATGCGCTCGCACAATCTCAAAATAGGCCTTAAGGGTCTTGAGGGTTGCAGAATGCCCTCATATGCGACAAGCAGTTGATGTTCCAATAGTTGATTGATAAAGCTCTCCAGAACACGTTTATCCGCATATTCTGGAGCATGGAAGCCGAACATGTCGTGTATCTCAATGGCTAAAGCCTGTGTGCGCGCAATCAGTTCATCCGCTTTAGCAGGCGCTTTTTTTGCCTGCAGGGTCAGTAGCAATAGGTATTGTCTCAATAAAATCGGCTCAACGAGTCGCATCAGGTGTATCGAGATCGTTGGCTGTTCAGAAGAAAGCAGCCCAAAGTCATTTAGCGCTTGATACGCCATTTGCACAGAGCGCAAAGGCTCTGCGGATTCAGTATTTAAGCTCAGTTCAGCGGCAAGGAATGGGTAAACAGCCAGCATGAGCTGCAGGCGTTTTAGGTGGGATGTCTTGGGTAATCGACGGAGGACAAGCAGCCATAAGCCGGGTAGGGCGAACTCGTGCAACAACATGTTTCGATAAAACGTTAACTTAGCAGCCTGCCCTTCATTGACCGTAACAAAAGCCCCATTTCTGATGATTTGATGACGGTCGATGGCATCTTGACACCATTGCTGGATAGGCAATTCTGCAGATGGGTGATCGGGCAATAGGAATGCGTAGAGTTCGCGAATACGCTGCGTTAAGTCATTTTCGGCGATAGATAGGTTGGGTGTGCTCAAAAGCAAAGTCGCGATAAGGCTCATTGGCATTGGTACGGATGCCGCATTGATTCGGCTCATAACAAGATGAGCAATGGCGTGCACACGTTGTTCAGAGGGCAGGTGGCTCACATCATCAGGAAGAACCGCTTCACCTATGTTTAAGGAAACCTTGCCGTAGGATTGAAACAAAATCCGTGCAGACTTGAGTGTGCCGATTAAGCTCTCTTTCTTTTTTTTCTGACCGGATAATTCTTGTTGATAGCTATGACTTTCAACCAATCGATCATAGCCAATCCAAACGGGGATAAAGGCGATTGGACGAGTGGGGAGCTGGCTTGCTGCGTCCAATGTCATATCAAGCAGACCTGTTTTGGCTGGCAATAGACGTCCTGTTCGGCTGCGTCCACCTTCAACAAAGTATTCAATACTATGGCCGCGCTGCATCATTAAAATTAGATAGCGACGGAAAAGCGTTGAGTAATCGCGATCCCCTTTAAATTGCCGCCGGATAAAAATAGCCCCTCCTTGACGCAGAAGCTTGCCCACAATGGGAATGTTCAAGTTATCCCCAGCGACCACATGGGGGACCATCAGTCCGTTTTGGTAGAGCAGCCAGGAAAGTAATATATAATCTAAATGACTGCGATGACAAGGAAGGTAAACGAGGTTATGGGTTAATGCCAGTTTTTGCAGTGACTCAATCCCACTCAAGTTGATCTCTTGATAGAGGCGCTTCAACATAAACGCGATCATACGATTAAGCACTCTCGCGGTTTGAGGGCGAAAATCCGCTATCATTTTGTTGAGCTGAGCTCGCAAGGCTGCTTCTGTTTTTATAATGGATTTGGGTGACTCTTGTGCATGCCGATAAATAATGTTCTGAATGTCGTGCGACATGATGACTTGGTTGATGAGTGCACGTTTGCTCGATAGGTCAGGGCCAAGAATCGCTTGTTGTGTACGCTGAAAATGTTCACTGAGCAACCAAATGCAGCGTTGAAGTATGACCAGTGACGAAATGCCCGGTTGACTGATATCACGTAAATGTAAGGGTTCGTCAATACGAATGAGTGTGGATCGGCCTTTTATCAAAAGGTTAAACCAAGAGAGAAAAGGCGTTGGTTTTGTCCAACTCTCATTGAAGAGTGTCATTAACTTAGTCGGTTGACTCGCTGGCATATGGCCGACGAGCAGCGTGATGGGTTGTAGCAGAATCTCATCATCCGATTGACTCAATTGTCGATCAATCAATTTCTCAAGGCTTAGCGTGCTTTGAGTATGAAGCGCGTTTACGTCAATAAGTTGCTCCGAACAAAAACGAACCCCTTGCGCTTCTAGCCACTGGGCCAAAATCAACCTATTAACTGAGGATGCATGCTCCAGTACATAATACACCTGAGCGTTTCGCTGCAGCTTATCTTGACCTATGACCCGAATACGCGTTAATAGTCGGATGAAGTATCGGTTAATAGACGTCAAAACAGTCATAAAGAGGCTCAGTAGTGAGGAGGTAGTTGATCAACCAGTGGCTCGGAACCGACACTGAGCTCGTTCAGACGGTTGTTGAGATGGATTAATGAGTGCGTCAGTCGCTCAATTTCTTTTTCTTGACGAGCGATGATGCTGCTAAGCTGGTCAATCGCATCTTCCTGGAATGCCACTCGGCTTTCTAAATCCTGCATACGCGTCAGTTCGGACATGTTGATGTACCTGTCATTTAGGTGTCAATAATTGAATAAGGTTAGACCATTCTCTATATCGTGCTCATAACGCATTGAAAAAAGGTGTAAACTACGATATACCTGCAGGTTGTAATTCTGTTGTGCATACCTTGTTGGGTAAAGCAACAGGTGTAGATGTGTATTGTATCTAAATTCTAAGTATTAAAAAGTGAAAGAGATAAGATAGATGAGTGGTAATCAATTGATCAAAAATAGTATTGTGAGTGGTGTTGTTGCCGTTATTGTTGCGGTTGTGGTAAGCCTATTGGCAGATAATCTGTACCTAGTGTTGGCGATTACATTTGCTTTGGTGTTTGGTGCGGGGTTTATTCAGGCGAGCTCATTGTCGAACGCATCCGCTGTACAAAATACGCTTGATGAAGATGACGACTTTATCAGCGAAGATGACGATCGAGAGGCTGGAGCGGTCAAGTGGTTTAACGCCTCAAAAGGATTTGGCTTTATTACACGGGATAACGGCGATGATGTGTTTGTCCATTTTAGAAATATCCGTGGCAGAGGACATCGCTCATTGGCTGAAGGGCAAAAAGTTCGTTTTTATGTTCGCCAGAGTGACAAAGGTTTGCAAGCGGAAGATGTGTCGATTGTAAAAGTCTGATGTTCTTTAGGCAAAAAAAGCGAGATTGAGTTCTCGCTTTTTTTTGTCTAAAAATCAGCGTTGGTTTTAAGGTTTTTTACAGTTGGGACGCTGTCCACTGCGAATCGCTTGTTCGTAAGCCTGCATTGCGCTTGGCATTGCATTCTCAAGTGTTCGAATTCGATTGTTAGGGCCTGGGTGGGTGGATAGAAATTCAATGGGGGCTGTGCTCGCTTTTGCGGCCATGTTTTGCCAAAGGTTGATGCTCTGTCGTGGATCAAAACCCGCCCGTGCCATTAAATCCAGTCCGATGAGATCAGCTTCGGTTTCGTGTTGCCGAGAAAAGGGTAAAAGAATGCCGACCTGAGTGCCAATACCTAACGCGGCAAGGAGTTGGTCATTGGGTTTGTCACGATTGGCAAGGATGCCGGATAGCACGGCGACACCCATCTGAGTGGCGAAGTCAGCCGAAACACGCTCATTTCCGTGCTTGGCGACAACATGCGCAATTTCGTGACCAATCACGGCGGCCAATTGATCGGGAGTTTCAGCTAGGTCGATCATGCCCTTATAAACGCCAATTTTTCCACCCGGTAGTGCAAATGCATTGGGTGTGGGCGAATCAAACACTTCCACTTCCCAGCTCCCTTGAATATTGTTGGCACGCAACAACTGATTGGTAATGCATTGGACGTAATTGCGGGTCGAGGCATGCTTTAAGACTTTTTCTTCCTGTTTTAATTGCTCAAAGCTCGTACTGCCCATTTGTGCCAGCTGTTGCTCATTAAAAAGCGTAAATTGAGAGCGTCCAGTCGGCGAAGTGGCACAGGCAACCGTAAGGCTAAGTATGCAGCTAATGGATGCTGCCTGAAAAAAACGCTTAAGCATTTAATCACTCCAAATCAATATATGCCGCTTAGTATAGCCTCACAAGCTGACTGGAAAATGAATGTCTTTGTTTACCTGTTGATAGGTCGGAAGGGGCGTCAGCGTCTGTTTAAGTGGCCCAAGGAGACTTAATTAAATGAATTGAGCTTTTTCAGAGTGATGTTGTGCTGTGATACACTTTGATATAGGCGTTTGAAGAGCGTTTGAGTTATAAAGCTAATCCTTAATATCCATTTGTTTAGAAGAGGTCGCCACTGAATGCTACTGATGATCGACAATTACGACAGCTTCACTTGGAACTTAGTGCACTATTTTCGTGAGCTAGGTGAGCAAGTCGAGGTCTATCGTAATGATCAACTCACGCTGACAGAAGCTGAACAGCTTAATCCTGCGGCTCTGGTTATCTCTCCAGGCCCCTGTACACCAGACCAATCAGGGATATCAATGCAAGCCATTCAACGCTTTGCAAACAAAATCCCTGTGCTGGGCGTGTGTTTGGGGCACCAAAGTCTGGGGCAAGTCTTTGGTGCCAACGTGCAGAGGGCGGCCAAAGTAATGCATGGCAAAACGTCTCTGGTATATCACGAAGGACAAGGAGTGTTTCAAGGCTTGAATAATCCTCTTAGAGTGACACGTTATCACTCGTTGGTTGTTGATCATAAAAGCCTTCCTGATTGCTTTGAAGTAACGGCGTGGACGGCACATGAAGATGGTTCAGTTGATGAAATTATGGGAATCAGGCATATTCCATCCGGTGCCGAAGGTGTTCAGTTCCATCCTGAGTCCATTTTAACGGAGCAGGGGCATGAGTTGCTGGCCAATTTCCTTCGAAAGATAAAAAGTACCACTTAATCGGTTTACGGAGATTTGATCCATGAATATACAGCAGGCACTGGCTAGGGTTGTTGAGCACTTAGATTTAAGTCGTGCTGAAATGGTAGATGTCATGCGTCAAGTCATGACGGGTCAGTGCACCGAGTCTCAGATCACGGCATTCTTGGTTGCATTGAGAATGAAGAGTGAGTCCATCGACGAAATTACGGGGGCTGCTCAGGTGATGCGAGAGTTGGCTGTGCCAGTGACGCCCAAGACGGAAAAGCGCTTAGTTGATATTGTTGGAACGGGCGGAGATGGTGCCAATCTTTTCAATATATCGTCTGCTTCGGCTTTCGTTGCCGCAGCGGCAGGTGTCAAGGTTGCCAAGCATGGAAATCGTGCCGTATCGTCCAGCAGCGGTAGTGCCGATGTGCTGGAGTCATCGGGGATTTTTTTGGGGATTACGCCTGATGAAGTTGCACAGTGCATCGATGAAGTCGGAGTCGGTTTTATGTTTGCGCCTTCCCATCATGGTGCGATGAAGCATGCCATCGGTGCCCGAAAGTCTCTAGGCTTGCGGACATTGTTTAACATATTAGGTCCGATGACCAATCCGGCTGGGGTCAAGCACCAGGTGATCGGGGTGTTTAGTGAAAAGCTTTGTCGACCTATGGCTGAGGTGATGCAGCAGTTAGGGGCTGAGCATATTTTGGTCGTGCATGCAGACGATGGTTTAGATGAAATTAGTTTGGCCACGCATACGCATGTAGCTGAGCTTAAGGATGGGCAAGTGACGGAATACTCGATAACACCTGAAGATCTCGGTGTTGACAGTCAAAGTCTCATAGGTTTGGAAGTCAAGAGCGCGGCTGATTCGCTCCTGATAATACAGAATGCATTTTCCGGTGGTGTGGATAAAGTCTCAATTAAAGCCAAAAGCATTATCGCACTGAATGCTGGTGCAGCTATTTGGTTGGGTGGTGAAGCGGATTCACACCAAGATGGTGTCGTTAAAGCCTTTGAAATGATGGATCAAGGGCTAGCACTGAAAAAAATGACAGCGTTAGCTGAGTTTAGTCAACAATTTAATAAGGGTGAGTCATGAGCGATACGCCAACCATCTTAAAAAAAATCATCGCGCGCAAGCATGAAGAGGTTGCCGAACGCTCGGCTCAGGTCAGTATTGATGCTCTGAAGGCTAAAATAGAGGCGCAAAAAGGCACAGAGTTCGAGCCCAGAGGGTTTGTTCAGGCGCTGGAGTCGGCGTTGTCGGAAGGACGATCTGCCATTATTGCGGAGGCAAAAAAAGCCAGCCCATCTAAAGGTGTGATTCGAGAAGACTTCAACCCTGCCGACATCGCCATCAGTTATGAAAAAGCAGGTGCCAGTTGTTTGTCGGTACTTACTGATGTAGATTTTTTTCAAGGGGCTGACGAATATCTCCAGCAAGCGAGAAATGCATGTCGACTACCCGTGATACGTAAAGACTTTATTGTAGACCCTTATCAGATCTATGAAGCCAGAGTATTGGGTGCCGATTGTATCTTGTTGATCGTCGCGGCGCTGACGGATGAGCAGTTGCGTGATCTGTCGGCTTTGACGCAGGCGTTGGGAATGGATGTTTTGGTTGAGGTTCATGGTGCAGAGGAGCTGCAGCGCGCATTACCCTTAAATACACGTCTGCTAGGCATTAATAACCGGGATTTGCACAGTTTTGAGGTTTCTTTGAACAATACCTTCAGTCTGTTGGAGCAGATACCAACCGATCGTATTGTTGTCACTGAGAGCGGTATCGTCACACCGGATGATGTGCGTTTGATGCGTTCGCATCAGGTGAATGCCTTTTTAGTCGGGGAGGCGTTTATGCGAGCCGATGACCCCGGTCATGAATTACAACGCCTTTTTGCATAAGGTTTGAACTGGATGATTAAATTATGAAAGCAAGCGTAAAATGGGATGGCGATCTTCGCTTTAAGGGCACCAGCGGCAGCGGATTTGATGTCATGATTGATGCAGATCTGCAGCAAGGGCCTCGACCTATGGAGCTGATGCTGCTTGGATTAGGCGGCTGTACGAGTTTTGATGTGGTAAAAATACTGCAAAAATCGCGGCAAGATGTCACGGATTGCGTTGCGGAAATAGAGTCTGAACGTGCAGACGCTGTGCCTGCCGTCTTCACCAAAATACACGTTCATTTTATTGTAACTGGTAAAGGCCTAAAAGAGTCACATGTGAGTCGTGCTGTGACCTTATCGGCTGAACAGTACTGCTCAGCCTCTTTGATGCTGGAAAAGGGTGGTGTTGAGATTACGCACAGCTTTGAGATTCGAGAAGCTTGACAATATAGCCTGTTTTGCTGTTGTAAATAAAAACTTGACAGCGTAGAATATGGCTCCGTTTTATTTTATTAACTCCTTGCTTTCGGTGACACCAAACGTGTGATCTGAGGGCTGTAAAACCGTAAGGAGCAACAATGCGTCATTACGAAATCGTGTTTCTGGTTCACCCGAATCAGAGCGAGCAGGTTCCAGCAATGCTGGAGCGTTACAAAAATTTGATCGAAGGTGCTGAAGGCGCTATTCATCGTCTGGAAGATTGGGGCCGTCGTCAAATGGCTTACCCAATCAACAATGCTCATAAAGCGCACTATGTTCTTATGAACATTGAATGCAACCAGGAAACCCTGGACGAGCTTGAAAGTCTTTTCCGTTACAACGATGCTGTTTTGCGTAGCATGATCATTCGTTGTAAAGAAGCGATCACTGAAATCTCTCCTATCAAAGCAGCAGAGTCTCGTGAAGAGCGTAAGCCACGTCGTGAAGACCGTGGTGACCGTCAGTCAAGAGATCATGACTCAAGCGATATTGATGTCGATGCTGATGAGCAGGAAACTGCTGAAGATTAATTCCATTTTTTAGGAGAGTTAACATGGCCCGTTTTTTTCGTCGCCGTAAGTTTTGTCGCTTCACCGCTGAAGGTGTTTCACAAATCGATTATAAAGATTTAGAAACATTGAAAGCCTACATTACTGAAACTGGTAAAATTGTACCAAGCCGTATTACTGGCACTAAAGCACGTTACCAGCGTCAGTTGGCAACAGCGATTAAACGCGCGCGTTACATCGCATTGCTGCCGTATACTGACGGTCACCAGTAGAAAGGGTTCTCGCCATGATGCGTACCCTTGCAGAAGTGATTATGAAGGGGCGTAATCAGGCGATCATGGTGGTTGTTATTGCGGCCATGCTGCCATTGCTCTATTGGGTAAGTGCAGCAGCCGTAAGTCTGATCACTCTGAGAAGGGGTGTGTCGGATGCGTTAAAGATTTTAATCTGGGCATTACTGCCAGCCATTGCATGGGTGCTTTCGGGTGATCCCAGTGCGGCCGTAGTTATCGTTAGCAGTTTTGTACTGGCAACGGTATTACGGACAACGTCAAGTTGGCAGCAAGTGTTAATCGCAGTTGTACCCATGGGTATTGTTGTGAGTTTTCTACTTGAGCTAGGGTTAGGATCTTTGCTGGATCAAATTGTTGAGGTAGCTCGTCAGCTGGTTACTCAACGCAGTGCTGCCAATCCTGCATCTGCTCTAAACGGGTTTTCGGACGAAAATATACGAAACTTGATTTTGGGCGCCATTACGGCATTTCATGTTGCCGTTGTGTTGGGGTGTTTGATGTTGGCTAGAAGCTGGCAAGCCGGATTGTATAATCCAGGTGGGTTTCAACAAGAGTTTCATTCACTGCGATTGCCACTTGTATTCGCAGTGAGCTTGGTGATCCTTCTGCTTGCCGGAAATGCGTTGCTGCCAAATAGTAGTCGATGGTATGCCTTATTGTTGCTGCCTCTTCTAGTTGCAGGCATCGCTTTGGTTCATGGCGTGGTAGCAAAACGATCACTTGGAAAGACATGGTTGGTGGCTTTATATCTATCAATCGTCTTTATGGGTCCCTATGTAGTTACATTGCTGGTGATTCTCGCGTTGATCGATGCTTTATTAGATCTGCGATCACGAATCCCGGCTGGGAATTAAGACACTGCAACACTATTGCAGAAAAAAGAGGTTTACGAGATGGAAGTTATTCTGCTCGAAAATATTGGTAAGCTCGGAAAACTGGGCGACAAAATATCTGTAAAAAGCGGCTTTGGCCGTAACTACTTGGTTCCTCAAGGTAAAGCAGTTTCTGCTACTGCAGACAACATTGCACGCTTTGAAGAGCGTCGTGCTGAGCTTGAAGCGGCTTCTGCTGCTAAATTAGCCGCTGCAATTGATCGCGCTGAGAAACTGAATGAAATGGAATTGTCTGTTGTCACCAAAGCCGGTGATGAAGGCAAGCTGTTTGGTTCAATTGGTACGCGTGACATTGCTGATGCGATTACAGGTGCAGGTATTGAAGTTTGCAAGAGCGAAGTTCGCTTGCCGTCTGGTACAATTCGTCACATTGGTGAATTCAACATTGGTCTGCAATTGCACCCAGAAGTGAATGCATCTATCAAGTTGGTTGTTGTTGCTGAATAATTCCAGCACCTAGACACAACTCAAGCGTCGTGTAACTCTTCGAGTACACGGCGTTTTTTTGCGTAACGCAAATGCTTGTCTCAGCAATAGACGAGTCGTTACAATGGTTCCCCTTCCAATGCTTCTCTTTCGATTCATATCAGGTACTTATTATGGACTATGCTGATCCTCAACAAGACATCGTTGACCAGATAAAAGCCCCTCCTTTCTCACTCGAAGCTGAGCAATCAGTACTGGGTGGGCTTATGTTGGATAATAATGCATGGGATACCGTCTCCGAGATTTTGGTCGATGGTCACTTTTATCGCTCGGAGCATCGCATTGTCTTCCGAACCATGCAAAAACTGGTAGATGATAGCCGTCCGATCGACGTTGTTACCTTGTCGGAGGAGTTGGATCGCAATGATGATTTAGAACGGGTAGGGGAGCTTGTTTACTTAGTTGAATTGGCGCGTAATACGCCGAGTGCTTCTAACATACGTGCATACGCTGAAATCGTCCGAGATCGTGCATTACTGCGCCAGATGATCAACGTTGCCAATGAAATAGCCGAAAATGCATTTTCACCTCAGGGGCGTGGTTCAGATGAAATCCTGAACGAAGCTGAGCAGAAAATCTTTCAGATCGCAGAGAATCGTCCAAATCAAGGAGGACCTGAGCCGATCAACCCGCTTTTGAAACGGGCCGTGGAGCGCATTGACCATCTGTTTAATAATGCTGACGCCCTCACGGGGGTCACCACAGGTTTTGATGACCTAGATACAAAAACAGGAGGTCTGCAGCCTTCAGACCTAATCATAGTTGCGGCACGTCCTTCTATGGGGAAAACCACATTTGCCATGAACCTGGTTGAGAATGCTCTGATGGGCACGCAACGTCCGGTATTGGTGTTCAGCTTAGAGATGCCTGCAGACCAGTTGGTTACACGTATGTTATCGTCACTAGGTAAAATCGACCAAACCCGTGTTAGAAACGGGCAACTTGTTGAAGAGGATTGGCCGAAGTTAACGGCGGCCGTTAATATGCTCAAGGGAAAGCCCTTGTTTATTGACGACACGGCAGGCATTAGTCCAAATGAAATGCGTAGCCGAGCAAGACGTATTGTCCGAGAACATGGTGATTTGGCGTTAATCATGGTCGACTATTTGCAGTTGATGCAGTTGAAGACGGGCAAAACAGAAGGGCGAACTGCTGAAATTTCGGAGATTTCACGATCCTTAAAGGCGTTGGCTAAAGAAATGCAGTGCCCGGTTGTTGCCTTATCACAGCTGAACCGAAGTCTTGAAAATCGTCCAAATAAACGTCCAGTCAACTCAGATCTAAGGGAGTCAGGAGCGATTGAGCAGGACGCCGACGTCATCATGTTTATCTACCGAGACGAAGTGTATAACGAAGACAGCCCAGAAAAAGGGGTTGCAGAAATCATCATAGGTAAGCAGCGTAATGGCCCGATAGGTACATCACGCTTGGCCTTCATTGGTAAATACACACGCTTTGAAAACTTATCGCATATTCATTACGACTATCCTGAAGACTAAGATTCGCCAGCATCTTTGAATACACGATCTTTAAAGGCATCGGGTAAAAGTGATACTTTTCGGGTCGTGTAGTCAAAAAAGACGACGCCTGTCTTGGCATGAGCGATTTCAACGGCTGTTTTGCGATTGGTGAGTAAATAATAAAAATCGCATCCATATTTGTTGAAGTCGCCCACCGAAATATCTACTTGGATGACATCTCTATGGAAGCCCTCTGCTTTATAAATGATCGCAGAGTCCGTTAGGATAAGTCCAAGTCCTTCGATATCAAGTTCACCGTAACCCAGTTGGTTGAGAAAACGTATGCGGGATTCGTGAATGATTGAGAGAAGTGCATCATTGCTTAAATGCCCGCCATAATTAATGTCACTGATTCGAATCGGTATTTCAGTGCTAAATAGGTAGTTATCTGGCATATCGATTTTGATGCGTGGCATGATTGTTCTTCCTTAGTCATGAGATTTTTCTAACGCAATTTTAATCTATCTATATCATAAAAGTGCGTTGTAACAAGTCAATCTGAACGAGATTAAAGTGAGGTTACAACTCGCACTATGCCCTGGCATAAGGTCGCCAAGTCCTCATCTGTGATTACATAAGGTGGCATGACATAAACCAGTTTTCCAAATGGGCGCACCCAAATGCCTTCTTCAACGAACTTTGGTTGCAAGCGTTTGAGTTCGCAGGGGGCGTTAAGTTCGACGACACCAATACCGCCGAGGCAACGCACATCGGCAACCTTGGGATGATTCTTGAGGATCGCGAGATGTTGCGTTAGTTGAGCTTCAAGCCTTAGGATATTGCTTTTCCAATCCCCCTCAAGCAGTAGCGTTACGCTTTCCAGTGCAATGGCACACGCGAGAGGATTGGCCATAAAGGTTGGACCATGCATGAAGCATCCCGCACCGCCTTGAGAGATGGTTTTGGCAACATGATCGGTGGTCAGTGTTGCAGCTAGGCTAAGATAGCCGCCCGTGAGCGCTTTGCCTAAGCACAGAATATCGGGGGCGATATTGGCGTGTTCGCAAGCAAACAGTTGGCCTGTACGACCAAACCCCGTGGCAATTTCGTCGGCAATGAGCAGGCAGCCATATTGATCGCAGAGGCGTCTGGCATGACGAATATAGTCAGCGGAGTAAAAGCGCATGCCACCAGCACCTTGAACAATCGGTTCCAGAATAAGGGCTGCGGCCTCCGTATGATGCTGCTTGAACGTCCTCTCCAATGCATCTAAATCGGATGCGAGCAGTGCCTCTCCAAAGGGGGTTTCAGGTGCTGGAAGAAAAATTTGACTGGGTAAGGCCCCTTGAAAAATCTGATGCATCCCTGTAACGGGATCGCAGACCGACATAGCGGCAAATGTGTCACCGTGGTAGCCACGACGTAAACTGATGATGCGATTTTTACGGGTATACCCACGCGCTTGCTGATATTGCAAGGCCATCTTGATGGCGACTTCAACACTGACAGAGCCCGAGTCAGAAAAAAACACCTTCTCCAAGCCATCGGGAGTTATCTGCACCAGTTTTTGTGCTAAATCCATCGCTGGCATATGCGTTAAGCCGCCAAACATTACATGTGAAAAAGCATCGATTTGATTTTTAGCGGCTTGATTCAGACGTGGGTGTCCATAGCCATGAATGACAGACCACCAAGACGCCATGCCATCTATTAAGGTTTGGCCGTTGGCCAGTGTGATTCTGACCCCCTTGGCTGAAGTGACGGGATACACCTCAAGCGGGTCCGTCATGGATGAGTAGGGGTGCCAAATGTGCTCACGATCAAAGGCGAGTGCATCTGTGAGTTTTGGATCATGCATAGCGGAGCTCTCAATGGAATTATGGAGTGGAGCGGGTGTCAAGCGCATCAATACTCAGGACTTGGATAGATTGCGCCTCGACTTTCCAGCGTATGTTAAACTCATGTAACGCAAGTCCATAGATACGCTCATCCTTGTCAGATTTATAGGAGGGGCGTGGATCGAGTCTTAGCACGTCTTCAATCTGGGCTTTCAAGGAATAGCCTTGAGATGTTTCGATGCGGTCACACACTTGAATGGCTGACGCTGAAAAGACCACCTCTTTTTGGCTATCAGGCGCATCGGCAGCCCAGTTAAGCTCGGCATCTGTTAAACAGTCCGAATAAGGAAGATAAGGCTTGATGTCCAAAACCGGGGTGCCGTCTAGAAGGTCTGCTCCCGACACATCTAACCAGACTTTGTCTTTATCAATGCGTACGCCATCCAATTTGACCGCTGAGAGCCCGATTGGATTGGGCCGAAAGGTCGAACGGGTTGCAAAAACGCCCATTTTCTCATTGCCACCCAGTCGAGGCGGGCGCACACTGGCTTTCCAGCCAGCAGCAGCCGTCGCACTGAACGCAAAAATAACCCAGATATGTGAGACGTCCTCCAGTCCTTTGACGCTGGCGGCAGAACCATAGGGCTGCCAAATCTCGATGCTTGCCTTAAGCGTGTTGGCTAACCCCGGTTGCCTCGGAATGCCAAATTTCTCTTTAAATGGGCTGTGCACTTGACCTATGTAATCGAGTGTAAGGGACATAGAACCTTCTTGTTAGTTCGTCGCTGCAGTCGGCATTGCCAAAGGGGCTCTCTGAGCAGCGGGTGTAGCGTAGCTCCAGTAACGTGCACCTTTTTCAACCTGTTCAGCAAGACGGTTAATATGGCTGACAGCATCTAAAAGCGCGATGCTGTCTTCACTTGATAAATGGCCTAAGGTACTTTGCTCAAGCAAAAGACTTTTCAAGGTTTGGTATTCTTTTTCCAAGGTTAAGACAAGTTGATGGCCTTGGGTACCTTGAACAGAACTCCCTTCCTTAATTTCACATAGATCGATCAAGGCAATCACTTGTTTCTGATAATTAAAAATAGCTTGTTTAACGCTCTTGTTTTCGACTTGGTCAAGCATTGAATAAAATTCAGGCAGTTTTGCTGATAAGCGAGTGACTTCGCTGTAGTAGCGCATGACGCGCATGGAAATGGGGAGTACTTCATGAATGTCGGGTGATAGATTTTGACGTCCAATCTCTTGATTAAATTCAGCAATTTTACCAATTAAGTATTGAATCCCCTTGGCTTGTTGCTCCAGTTTAGCTGTGGCATTACGCTCTGAGCTAATGGCTTCTCTAGCTAAACGGCTTGATAATTGGCTGACGCGGCTGAGTTCAAGGCTGATGGCTTCGATAGCGAGGGTTGGCGTATTAATGATGGTCTTATCGATGAAACGGGGTCTTGCCTCATCTTCTTCTTGGCTACGAAAACGGGTGAGTAAAAAGCGCTCCAGAGGTGTTGTCAGCGGCCACATGAGGACAACCCCCATGACATTAAATAACGTGTGAAACAAGGCGAGTAATATAACCAAGTCATATTGTTGCGGATTCAGGGCATCTAACTGTCCTGCCAATAGCATGAGCAACACAAGCCCAACACAACCGGTTAATAGATTAAAGGCTACATGTGCAGCCGAGATACGCTTCGCATTGGCTGTTGCGCCAATTGACGCCAGAATCGCGGTGGTTGTTGTGCCGAGGTTGGCTCCGATGACAACGGCTGCGGCAGCTGACATGGTAATCGAATCGGTGTACACCAAGGACAAGGCAATGGCCATGACGGCTGCAGACGCTTGCATTAAAAATGTCATGACGAAACCTGCAATGACAAATAACCCTAAGGCCAATACACCCGTTCCCAAAGCCGCTAACTGAAAATCATCGCTTAATCCATCAAATCCAGCCCTCATAAAATCAAGGCCGATAAAGAAAATACCAAAACCGACGAGCGCTGTGCCGAGGTGCGAGATACGCTGTTGTTTCCCGATAACTTGCAGCAACATTCCCATACCAATAATGGGTAGGGCAAATGCGCTGATCTGAATTTTGAAGCCGATGGTGGCCACGAGCCATCCCACCATGGTTGTGCCAATATTGCAGCCATAAATAACAGCAATTGACTGACCCAAAGTGAGCAGACCCGCATTCACAAACCCTAAGGTTGCAACGGTAACTGCACTTGATGACTGCACAAGAGCGGTAATCAGTGTTCCAGATACGAGCCCTCTTAGACGTGAACGTGTGGCAAACTCCAGGGCTTTTTTAAGCGAACGTCCTGCTGCGTTTTTCATACCGTTGGTGAGCAGTTGCATGCCCAGTAAAAACATACCTATGCCGCCGAGCAACTGGCCAAACATTTCAAATGTCATAGGGGAGATCCTTTGCTGATCTGATTGCTTTATTTTTATCTAATAATAGCCTGAAACTTAACGAAAAATAATCTTTATGCCGGATTATTCAGGCGTGCGAGCCAAGACCCAAATGTCAACGGTTTCGACGCCGTTGTTTTTGAGCAACCGACTAATTTCATTGACGGTGCTGCCCGTTGTCATCACATCATCCACGATTGCGACTCGCTTAGGAAGAGGCTTGTTGAGGCGAAAGCAATCGATCAGATTCTGTTGACGCTCAATAAAATTTAACTCTTTTTGATGCGGGGTTCGTTTGATTTTTCGAATCGCACCTAAATGGGCAGGCAAGGTTAATTGTTTCGAAATCAGATGAGTAAGCAAGGATGACTGATTGTACCCTCGTTTTATTTCATCCCACGGGTGCATGGGTACTGGGACTAAGGCATCAGGGAGTGGAAGGTCTTTTGACAGGATATACTCCGACATAAGACTCGATAGCCAGCCTAGATGTGAGGTTTTCTTGGCGTATTTAATGCTGGGTAGCAATCGATCAATCGGAAATACATATCGAAAAGTGGCTAGGGTTGTATCAAAGGCTGGGGCGTGTTTTAGGCAGCATGTGCAAATCTGCTTAGTCGGAAAAGGGGTGGGACGTCCACATTGATGACAGCAGGATATCGACCAAGGAAGGTCGGACATGCAGTCATCACAGATGCCGAACGTGTTCGCAGGGTGCAAACCGCACAATACACATGTATGGTTATTTTTTAACCACTTGTTAACTTTGTTGAAAAGCATTGGTTGACAAGTCCTTTTGTCAAATTATTATCGCTACCTAATATCCTGTACACGCACATCAGTGTTGGCCGACATCCATTTGGCCAGCGTTGATCATTAAAATAAGGTCACTCAATGCAATACTCTAGCGCAATACGTCATGATTGGACAGAGCCAGAGGTTCAGGCTCTTTTTTCGTTACCCTTTAGTGATTTGATTTATCAAGCACAGACGGTCCATAGGGCGTATTTTGATCCGAATGCGGTTCAAGTGAGTACGTTGCTTTCGATTAAAACCGGTGCTTGTCCAGAAGACTGTAAATACTGTCCTCAAAGTGCCCATTACAACACGGATCTCGAAACCGAACGTTTGATGAAAGTGAGGGCTGTATTAGAAGAGGCCCGTGCCGCAAAGGCAAAAGGCGCAACACGTTTTTGCATGGGGGCCGCGTGGAAAAACCCCAGAGCAAAGGATATGCCCGCGATTTTAGAGATGGTGCAAGGCGTTAAAGCGATGGGGTTAGAAACCTGCATGACGCTTGGAAGCTTAAGTTCCGAGCAGGCGGCTTCACTCGCCGAGGCGGGCTTAGACTACTACAATCACAATCTGGACACCTCCCCTGAATACTATGGTCAGATCATCACAACACGCTCCTATCAAGAGCGTTTAGACACCCTGTCACATGTTCGGGACGTGGGCATGAAAGTGTGCTGTGGTGGCATTTTAGGGCTCGGAGAAAGCCAACGAGATCGAGTCGGTCTGCTCTTAACCTTGGCAAACTTGCCGGCACACCCAGAGTCAGTACCCATTAATATGTTGGTGAGAGTAGAAGGGACGCCTTTAGCCGATGTTGAAGATCTTGAACCCTTTGAGTTTATTCGAACCCTGGCTGTTGCTCGGATTATGATGCCAGCGTCACATGTGCGTTTGTCGGCGGGAAGAACGGCGATGAATGAACAAATGCAGGCTCTGTGCTTTTTGGCAGGTGCGAACTCTATTTTTTACGGTGAAAAGCTGCTGACAACCGAAAATCCGATGGCGGATGCAGATCGGGCTTTGTTTAAAAAATTGGGTATTCATCCGGAGCCGATTCAAGTCTCCGATGAGGATGACGAGGTAGCGCAGTTGATGGATCAAATCCAAATTCAGAAGGATCGTGAATTTTTCTACGATGCATCACGATGAACTCCATGGATTTAATCTTGCAGGCCGCACTCGATGAACGTGCGTTGTCGCATTTGTACCGTCGACGGCTAACGCATAGTGGCCCACAAAAACCGCTCTTGCAGGTTGAAGGGGAGTCATTGCTAGCATTTTGCTCCAATGATTACCTTGGCTTGGCAGCGGACCTCCAAGTTGTATCTGCACTGACGAGAGCTGCATATGAGTATGGTTGTGGTGGTGGAGCCTCTCACTTGGTCTGTGGTCACAGTCAAGCTCATCACCAATTAGAGGAAGAGTTGGCCGCGTTTACGGGACGGGAAAGGGCACTATTATTTTCAAATGGATACATGGCCAATATGGGCGTGATCACGGCATTGACGCATGCATCCGATGCTATCTTCCAAGATAAACTGAATCATGCCTCTCTGATTGATGGCGGATTGTTGAGTCGTGCCACATTCAATCGCTATCCGCACCTCAACTATGACGTGCTTGAAAAGCGCTTGATCCAGTCTCAGGCGAATCGGAAACTGGTGGTCAGCGATGGTGTATTTAGCATGGATGGTGATACCGCCGAAATTGATCGCTTGAGTCGTGTCTGTCAGTCTCATAATGCATGGCTGATGATTGATGATGCTCATGGTTTTGGGTGTCTTGGTGAAAATGGCGGCGGTGTCGCTGAAGTGTATCGCGCATCGCAAGCGCAATTACCGATTCTGATCGGCACGCTTGGCAAGGCGTTCGGTACCTCAGGCGCCTTTGTTGTTGGATCTCATGCTCTAATCGAAACGCTGATTCAATTTGCGAGACCTTATATTTATACAACGAGTCTATCGCCTGCTATTGCTGAAGCGACGCGTGTAAGTTTGTCCTTGATTCAAGCAGAGGGGTGGCGGCGTCAAAAACTTCAGGCGTTAATTGCCTATTTTAAAAATGGATGCCAAGCACTCAACCTTCCCTTAATGCCATCATCGACACCGATTCAGCCTTTACAGGTGGGGGGATCGCAACAGGCCCTTAAGATCAGTCATGCCTTGAGAGAGAAAGGGATACTGGTGACTGCGATACGACCACCGACGGTGCCGGATGGACAGTCACGTCTACGAGTGACCTTGACAGCACTGCATGATTTTACCCACCTAGATCGGTTGCTGGATGCTCTGTCTGATTTGGCGCCCTTGTTTGTTGAACCGGTGGAGCGTCAGTCATGAGTGCGAAACAGGCGGGAAATGCACCTTTAGACCTAGTGGTGTTAAGCGGGTGGGGCAGTGATCCGAGCATATTTGATGGATTCCTATCCAGATGGTCTTCGAGTTTTCGGATCACCAAGATCGATTATCAGTCAGTACCACTGCCAAGTGGAAATGAGAGCATCAAAGACCTTAAGTTGCATTTAATCGACGCGCTGCTTGAGCAAGTGCCTCAAAAGGCGATTTTACTTGGCTGGTCATTAGGTGGATTGGTGGCCAGCTGGATTGCAGATCGATTGCAGGCAAAAGCTCTTATTACGTTAGGCTGGAACCCTTGCTTTGTTCAGAAGGTCGGCTGGCACCCTGCAATGCCGCAGGATGTGTTTCAGGTATTTTCCTCAGATTTTAAAGCGAATGTTCGGCAAATGCAGATGCGTTTTATTGCTCTGCAATCGCAGGGTTCCGTCCAGGCATCAAAAGAACGTAAGGCCTTGTTAGCAAATCGAAAAGACTACTTGGATGCACAGGCATTAGAGCAGTCTTTGCAATACCTTGGATTGTTGGCATCGGATGCCCGTTCCGAACTGGTTCAGCTCAATTGTCCTTCATTGTTGCTCTATTCTGAGCATGATGCGTTGGTTCCGCTAGAGATTATGTCTGAGGTTAGCCCTCTAAACCTTCAATCAACGGTTGGGTTGATTGAAGGTTCCGCTCATCTACCTTTTATCTCCGAGCCGGAACAGGTGAATCGATATTTGTACGACTTCTTGCGTCAGCAGAATCTAGTGGCTGAGGAGGACGTATGATTGCAGGTTATGCTGATGAAAAGCGCAAAATTGCGGCACAGTTTAGTCGTGCGGCAAAGGAGTATGATAGTGTGGCCTCTTTTCAGCGTGAGGTGGCCGATTATTTATTGAGCACCCGAGTGAACTCCGCGCAGGCTGCGAATGAGGTCTGGTTAGATTTAGGTGTGGGAACGGGCTATGCATTGCCCTGTCTTCGGCAATTGAATCCGCGAGGTGTACTCATCGCATTGGATATAGCGGAAGGCATGTTGGCGCAGGCGTCTGGACGGTGTGATCGGTTGGCGGTGAGCAGAGTCTGTGGTGATGCAGAGCATCTTCCCTTCGCTGCGGATACAGTGCATCATATTTTTAGTAGTTTGGCTGTGCAATGGTGTTTTGATCCAAGCCAGTTATTTAAGGAGTTGCATCGAGTTTTAAAGGTCGGTGGTCGTGCAACTTTGGCAACCTTGACTGAATCGAGTCTCTTTGAATTAAAGCAAGCATGGCGAAGTATCGACAATGATGTGCATGTGAATCGTTTTTTATCTCATGGTGATATTCTCAAGTATGTGCAGCCATATTTCTCAGTGGACTCTGAAGAAAAGTCCTATCCTTTGAGCTATCCCGATGTGATGAGCTTGATGAGAGATTTAAAAAAAATTGGTGCCAATCATGTCATTGGCAAGGCATCATCGGGTTTGAGTAAACGCTATTCTGCGCGTCAACTGATGAAAGCCTATGAGCCTTTTTCAGAGGGAGGCGGTGTGATCGCAACCTATGACGTGTGTTTTTTAGATCTTGTAAAGGTATCTGAATGAAACAACATTTTTTTATTACCGGCACGGATACTGGGGTCGGTAAAACACTGGTGTCAACTGCCCTGTTAACCTTATTTAATCAGCAGGGGTATGCAACGATTGGATTAAAACCCGTTGCGGCAGGGTGTGAGATGACACCCGAGGGATTGCGCAACGACGATGCTTTGCAGTTGCAAAACGCAGCGAGTGTTGAGTTGGATTACGACTTAGTGAACCCTGTGGCGTTAGCACAGCCCATAGCGCCTCATTTGGCGGCGGGTTTTAAAATGCTCAGTGCCGAGCGGATTGCTGCGTTTTGCCGTGGAGCTATGCTGCACGATGCCAACATATACATTATTGAAGGGGCTGGTGGATGGCGCGTTCCTTTGAACCGCAGAGAAACCATGGCAGACATACCCAAGCTTCTAGAGATCCCGGTGATATTGGTTGTGGGAATGAAGCTCGGTTGTCTTAATCATGCCTTGCTGACCGCTGAATCCATTCGTCGAGACGGTTTGCAACTAGCCGGATGGGTGGCAGTCGAAACCGAGCCATCAATGCTCGTACTGAATGAAAATATACGCTCCTTGCAAGAACGAATTCCTGCGCCATTCTTGGGACATATACCCTATATGGCTGCACCCAGCGCTGAAGCTGCGGCAGCATGTCTCAGTATTGAGTGTTTAGAGGTCGTCTAAAAAAATTGAACAAAATATGCTCAATTCTGTCATATGTGCTATACTCAGATTGACGTTTCTAACAACTTAAGAAACAAAAAAGCAAACAGGTGACGTATGAATATCAATGGTGTTTCTGCCCAGGCAACGGGGCTTTTGAACGTTAATCGTGGATTGGATAACAATCAGCGCCAGGCAGGTGATATTCAAGGAACAGGCCGTTCAGATCGGCCTGAATTGGCGACGGGTGTTGAAGTCAATCCGGCTGTTGCTCAATCTGCTGTTAATGCAAATGTTGCTGCGGCTTCCACGCAAGTGGTGAGCGAGAGCAGCGAAGTTCTAGGCTCAATGATTGATACCCGAGTGTGAGTAAACCTATCGGGTTTTGAATTAAACGGAGGCTGTTGTATGCAAATCAATAGCTATACTCCTGTTATCCCTGCAGGAGGAAAAAGTGCGAACACTGGCACGATTTCCTCTTTGCCAGTCTCTGCAAACGCTTCTGAGGTCGACACCAAAAATTCGGCCTCTCTGCCTCCTCCTTCGACTCGCATCGTTCCCACTGAAGGTGTTAATACGCCTGTAAACAGGGTGTCGTCCTCTACGTCTGTTTCCAAAGCCGAACAGCAGCAAGAGCAACAAAAACAGCAGGTTTTACAAGAGTTGGCGAGTCGTGATCGTGAGGTCAAGCAACACGAACTGGCGCACAAGGCGGCGGGTGGTCGTTATGCAGGAGCGATTACTTATGACTTTCAGCGTGGACCTGATGGTGTGATGTATGCTGTTGGGGGGTCTGTCAGTATCGATACCTCGCCAGTTCCCGGAGATCCTAAAGCCACTCTAGAAAAAGCCGAAACCATTGTCAGGGCCGCTTTAGCTCCAGCTGAGCCGTCAACTCAAGATTTAAAGGTGGCAGCGAGTGCTCGGGCGATGGCGAACGAAGCTAGGGTTGAGCTTCAGAAAGAGCAGGCCGAAAAATTGGCCAAAGAGACAGAGTCTTCTGACGAGACAGCAAGTCAAACGATAAGCGCTGAGCAAGAGGAAGAAACGCCAGCCCTCAGCACTGTGCAAGAGTTTCGCTCCGAAGCTGAGACCGAAGAGGAATCTCAGCGAGAAAAACGTGAAGAGATTGCTGAAGCACTAAAAGAGCAACGACAGGAAACGGCCGAAAAGTTGAAAGAATTTGTGCGTCAGCTGTCTGAAATTCAAGAAAAGATTAAAGAGTTGAATCTCCGCTTAGTTGAAACAGGCGCCTTGCAGCGCCTGAATGAACCCGGCTCTTTATTTGACACTCAAGCTTAACTCTTTCCCTCACTCAGTAGAAAGCGCTCAACCAATTTTAGGAAGAGCGCAGGTTTTTCTGCATGCGGCCAATGACCCGTGCCTTCAATAATTTTGAACTGATAGTTCGGAAAGAGTGTTTCTATCGATTGCTGATGCTCGCGCTGAATATAGGCAGACAAGCCGCCTTTTATGAACAGGGTAGGGCCTTGGTAAGGTGTACCCTTAGGAGCGGCTGATATGTTTTTATATTCCTGTTCTAACACGCTTAGATTCATACGCCAAGCAAACTGCTTTGTCGGTGTTCTATAGAGATTTTTGAGTAGAAAGGCTCGGGTAGAGGCCTCTGGAATCATGTGTTTAAGTTGCTCATCCGCCTCATTGCGTGAGGATAGGGATGGTAGATCAATGTTCGATAAACCACTAAAGACTTGCTCATGATGATGCGGGTAGGCTACAGGTGAAATGTCAGCAACAATCAGTTTTGAAATCAGCTGAGGTTGATTGAGTGCTAACTCCATCGCCACTTTCCCCCCCATAGAATGACCAAGCATATAGCAAGGGGCCACTCCAAGGGTGTCGATCAATTCGACTAGGTCTTGTGCCATGCTGGGGTAGTCCATGGTCTCTGAATGGGGGGAGCGACCATGATTGCGCAAATCAATGCTGATAACATCGAAGTGCTCGCTAAGTGTCTTACTGATTCCTCCCCAATTCTCCAAGGTACCAAAAAGTCCGTGTAAAATAAGTAAAGGAGCACCGTTACCGGAACGTTGATAATGAAGTTGCATAGAAGATCTCATTTTATGTCGATGAATTATCGATACGAGTGACGCTCAGCGCTAAGCTGCCTTTTGACAGTCTTGCGTTGATTGTTTCATTAAGCTTAACCTGACTCGATTCAGTAATACCTAAGCCATCGGCTGTTTGCAAAATGGCATAGCCTCGGCTGAGCGTAGCCAGTGGGCTCACTTGATGCAGAAGCGCGGCTTGGTGTTTTAAGCGATTATGTTGATGATTTATGAGTTGGTGCATCGCTAACCTGTGTCGTGCGTCTAGTTGCTGTAGGTATCGATGGTGCTGCTGAACTAAATTGAAAGGCGCCTGCTTCATCAGCCGTTTATTCAGCTGTTCAAGTTTAAGCTGAGTATTTTTGATTTGGCGTTGCATCAGCGAGTGTAGACGCAGCTCTGCTCGATCAATGCGTTGGGCCTGCTCTCTGAGTTTATCGCCTGGGTGGCGTAAACGCTTTTTCAGATGAGAGAGCGACTGACGGCTTGTATCCATCTTTAGCAGTATGGCTTGATAAAGTTGACGAGTCAGGCGCGATAGTTGGTTGTGTATATCGAGTTGATTCGGGCTCAAGATTTCAGCGGCCGCAGAAGGCGTCGGAGCTCGATAGTCCGCCACCCAGTCGGCAATGGTGATATCGGTCTCATGCCCCACAGCCGAAACGATGGGGAGTTGGCTGGCAAAAATAGCACGAGCCACGCTTTCTTCGTTAAAAGGCCAAAGATCCTCAAGCGAGCCACCGCCACGTCCTACAATTAAAACATCACAGCGACGATCACGATTGGCAAATTCAATGGCCTTGACGATTTGCCCTGCAGCTTCTTTTCCTTGCACGGCTGTCGGATAGAGTGTGACCTCTAAACCGGGAAAACGGCGCTGGAGTACGTGTAAAATATCATGTATCGCAGCTCCCGTTGGCGACGTGATGATACCAAGATGCGTGGGGTGTACAGGCAGTGCGCGTTTATGCTCAGTGGAAAATAACCCTTCAAACTGAAGCTTGGCCTTCAAGGCTTCAAATGCAATTTGCAATTGCCCGGTTCCGCCAAGTGCCATTTGTTCTGCAATGAGTTGGAAGTCTCCACGACCTTCATACAAGCTTACTTTGGCAGTAAGAACCACTCGGTCGCCCTCTTTGGGCAGTGTTCGAATAAACTGAGTACGGTTTTTAAACATGGCACAGCGAACCTGTGCACGTGCGTCTTTTAAGGTGAAATACCAATGGCCAGACGAGGGGCGCGCCAAATTGGAAATCTCCCCTTCGACTTGAATAAGGCTAAACGAGGACTCTAATAATGTTTTGGCAGACTGATTGAGTTCGCTGACAGAGAGAGGTTTGGATAAATTCATAAGAATGATTGGACTGACTCATCGTTTTGTCTAAGGTCGGTTACATAAAAATAACACAGTATTGACATTGAAAGCTTGGGGTAGATTGAGAAATTATACTATCTTGTATATACTAATGGGTCTTATTTTTCCAATGTCAGACAGGCTGCTTGATAATGTTGCGAATCGTTGAAGAAGCACTTACCTTTGATGATGTACTTTTAGTACCTGGGTATTCAGAAGTACTGCCAAAAGACGTTTCACTGAAAACCCGCCTCACCAAGGGCATTGAATTAAATGTGCCTTTAGTATCGGCAGCGATGGACACCGTGACTGAAGCCCGTTTAGCAATCGCTATGGCGCAAGAAGGCGGTATTGGTATTATTCACAAGAACTTAGCGCCAGAGCTACAGGCCGCTGAGGTTCGTAAGGTCAAGAAATATGAGTCAGGGGTTGTCTCCGAACCTGTGACATGCTCGCCAGATACCCGCGTAAAAGAAATTCTTGAAATGGCCCAAAATTATGGTTTTTCAGGATTTCCTGTACTTGATGGCGAGGATTTAGTTGGGATCGTGACCAGTCGAGACGTCCGCTTTGAAAGCAATATGGATGCGCGTGTCGAATCCATCATGACTCCAAAAGATCGCTTAGTGACGGCAAAAGAAGGCGATGACCCTGTTTATATTCGTGATTTATTGCGTCAGCATCGAATTGAAAAAATTCTGTTGGTCGATGATAACTTCCGCTTAACGGGCATGATGACCGTTAAGGATATGAGCAAAGCCAAAGCCTTCCCTTATGCTGCCAAAGACGGCAAAGGGCGTTTAATTGTCGGTGCGGCTGTTGGAACTGGGCCAGAAACACCTGAGCGCGTTGAAGCCTTGGTGAACGCTGGTGTCGATTTAATCGTCGTTGATACGGCGCACGGCCACTCGAAAGGCGTTATTGATCGCGTAAGTTGGGTTAAAGAGAATTTCCCGCAGGTTCAAGTAGTGGGGGGCAACATCGCGACAGCGGAGGCCGCCATTGCGTTGGCTGAAGCGGGTGCGGACGGTGTAAAAGTCGGCATAGGTCCAGGCTCTATTTGCACCACACGTATCGTTGCCGGTATTGGTGTTCCTCAGATTAGCGCGGTTGCGAATGTTTCCGAAGCCTTGAAGCCTTACGGTGTGCCTGTGATTGCTGATGGCGGTATCCGTTTCTCGGGTGATATCTCTAAAGCGATAGCGGCTGGTGCGTCGGCTGTAATGGTCGGCTCGATGCTGGCGGGTACGGATGAAGCACCGGGTGAAGTTGAGCTATTCCAAGGTCGTTCTTTCAAGTCATACCGTGGTATGGGCTCTTTAGGGGCGATGTCGGGATTGACTGGCTCATCGGATCGCTATTTCCAAGACGCGAAGGCGGGTGTGGAGAAGCTTGTGCCTGAAGGCATCGAAGGGCGTGTGCCCTGTAAAGGCCCTATGCACAATGTTGTTCATCAATTGATGGGCGGGTTGCGTGCTTCCATGGGCTATACAGGCTGTGCAACCATTGAAGAAATGCGCACTAAGCCTAAGTTCGTTCGGATTACCAGCGCGGGTATTACTGAGAGTCATGTTCATGATGTCAGCATTACAAAAGAAGCACCTAACTACCGCGTAGGCTAAATCTGATACGGTATTTTTTTGATTAAAGTGGGGCGTTTGCTGCCCCATTTTTTGTTTTTAAACCCGGCTGCGTAAATCCTTTTTCGGCAGCGGATTTGATGATTAGACTAGCCTTCACCGGAGTCACTGAAATGAGTAAAGATATTCATGCGCAACGAATTCTAATTTTGGATTTCGGTTCGCAGTATACCCAGTTGATCGCCAGACGCGTTCGAGAGCTTGGCGTCTATAGCGAGATTCATGCTTTTGACATGAGTGAAGATGCAATACGTGAATTCGCGCCAAAAGGAATTATTTTGGCCGGTGGGCCTGAGTCAGTGACTGAATTGGACTCACCAAGGGCTCCAGAGGTCGTATTCGATCTTGGCGTTCCTTTACTCGGGATTTGCTATGGCATGCAGACCATGGCTGAGCAGTTGGGCGGTGCGGTCGAGTCGTCTGAAAAGCGAGAGTTTGGTTATGCGCGGGTGCGTTTAGCCAGCAGCCCAAGTCGCTTATTGGAAGGTATCGATGACCATATCGCCAATAACGGCTCCTTATCTTTAGATGTTTGGATGAGTCATGGCGATAAAGTAACTGTGATGCCTGAAGGGTTTCATGTAATTGCGTCGACTGAGTCAGCTCCCATTGCGGCAATGTGCGATCCTGCGCGTCAGTTTTATGCCGTTCAGTTCCATCCTGAAGTGACGCACACTAAACAAGGTATGCGGATTCTGGATCGCTTTGTTCGAGAAATCTGCGGTACTGATGCGTTGTGGACAGCACAAAACATCATTGATGACCTTATTGCCAAAGTGCGTGATCAAGTCGGTGACGAAAAAGTTCTGTTGGGCTTGTCAGGGGGTGTTGACTCATCCGTTGTGGCGGCCTTATTGCACAAGGCAATCGGTGATCGTTTGACCTGCGTTTTTGTTGATAATGGTTTGTTGCGTAAAAACGAAGGCGAGCAGGTCATGGACATGTTTGCGCGTAACATGGGTGTGAATGTTATTCGTGCCGATGCTGAAGAACGTTTCTTAGGACGCCTTGTTGGTGAGACTGACCCTGAAGCCAAGCGTAAAGCAATTGGTAACACCTTTATTGAAGTCTTTGATGAAGAGGCTGAGCGTCTAACTGAGTGCCGTTTCTTGGCGCAGGGCACTATTTACCCTGATGTTATTGAGTCTGCCGCCTCAAAAACAGGCAAGGCCCATGTAATCAAGTCGCATCACAATGTGGGTGGACTGCCTGAGGACATGAAGTTTGATCTGGTTGAGCCTTTGCGCGAACTTTTTAAAGACGAAGTTCGCAAGATCGGTTTAGAGCTAGGCTTGCCGTATGACATGGTCTATCGTCATCCCTTCCCAGGCCCAGGTTTAGGTGTTCGTATCTTGGGTGAGGTGAAAAAAGAGTACGCGGATATTCTTAGAGAAGCTGATGCCATTTTCATCGAAGAATTGCATAAAGCCGATTGGTACCACAAAACCAGCCAAGCCTTTGCTGTGTTTTTACCTGTGAAGTCCGTAGGTGTTGTGGGTGATGGCCGTCGATATGAATATGTAATCGCGTTAAGAGCCGTTGAAACGATTGACTTCATGACCGCGCGTTGGGCACATTTGCCTTACGACTTGTTGGAGACTGTTTCAAGCCGCATCATTAATGAAATCGCTAAGGTTTCACGTGTGACCTATGATGTGTCGAGCAAGCCGCCAGCTACGATTGAGTGGGAATGACAGGTTAAGCCTGTAAAATAAAAAAGGCGCTTGTGCGCCTTTTTTGTTAGGTTAAGGTATCAGTCAGTTAACCAGCAGGTTGTAATGCTTTTATCGGTGGTTGCGGGTGTTGTTTGGCTTGGGCCAGATCCTAGTTCATCTGCATAGTGAGCCAAGCGCGGGCAGTGCTCACTCCTGCCATTTCTAGACGAAGAGTAAGGTCAGGGCTGATCGTCGCTCGGCCGTTCAGTACACGAGACAAAGCTACGCGGGGCATGCCTAGTCGCTCAGCAGTTTCCTTAACGGTCAGGCTCAGCTCGACAATGACGTCATCGCGCAGCAATTCGCCGGGGTGTGGAGGGTTTATCATCATGGTTTTTTCTCCCTAGTGGTAATCGACGTAATTGACCAATTCAACATCTACTACAATGAACCGAAAGGTCGCATACCGGTTGCCGTTTACTCGGATTGAGCAGTATCTGTTCAGCGCTCTTTTGGCATGGGAAAGCAAGCTTGAGCTAGACAGAATGAGGACTATTCTGGAAGAGGCGATTCGATCAGAAAAATGGCTACCGATGTGCGATTCTCTTAGAGGTTCAAATGATGATGAAAGGGTAGATTCAGCAAAGCTAGAATCTCTCAAGTCAATAAACCTCAGTAAACAGGCTGCACCTCAACAGTAATATGCGACAGTTCATGAATGTGCTCAAGTTGTGCCTTGTAATGAGCAGGTTCTTTCGGTTCCTGAGTCGCTAACGCGATGATCGCTGCAAAATGACCAGGGCCGACTTGCCAAACATGTAGGTCGGTGATTCGGTCCTTGCTGTGAGTCATCGCTTCCTGAATTTCTTGGCGTACGGCTTCTCCCTCAGAGGCGGCGTCGAGCAGAACACTTCCAGCGTCACGGATCAAACTCCAAGACCAGCGAGCAATAACCAGTGCACCCACCACGCCCATGATGGGATCTGCCCATTGCCAACCATAGCTGCGACCGAGTAGCAGCGCGACAATCGCTAAGATTGAAGTTAGAGCGTCAGCCAGAACATGTAGATAGGCGGCACGGAGGTTGTTATCACGTGCTTTAGGATGATGGTCGTGGTGATGCGCGTCATGTGCGTGGGCATGATGGTGGTGATGGTGGGAGTGATCATCTTTTAGCAGCCACGCGGAGACTAGGTTGACGATCAAGCCGACAACGGCCACCGCGATGGCCTGTTCGAACTGGATGGCGACAGGATTGGTTAAACGAAGAAAACTCTCCCAGCCGATTAACAGCGCGATCAGCGCCAGCACTACGGCACTGGCAAATCCGGCAAGATCACCGAGTTTGCCAGTGCCAAACGTGAAGCGTGGGTTATTTGCATGTCGACGCGCGTAGCGGTAGGCCAAGACAGTAATCAGCATTGCACCAGCGTGAGTGGACATATGCCAGCCATCGGCCACTAGCGCCATCGAACCATAGACCGTACCTGCGATGATTTCGATCACCATCATGCTGGTGGTCAGTGCGATGACCAACCAGACTTTACGTTCGTTTCGTTGGTGGTCATCGCCTAAAAAGGAGTGAGAGTGGCTCATTGTCGAAACCTGTGTACTTGCCATCTTTGATATTCCTATGAGGTTCTATGGAGTTATTTCATGTAGTTCGAATGACCTCGATCATTTCCTCACCGGCTTGTCGGCGTTCATCCTCGGTTGGTGCGGCGATGATGTGCTCACGAAGATGGGCTTCCATCACTTCAGATGTCAGCCCCGTTACGGCGCCTCGCACGGAGGCGATTTGACGTAGTACCTCGCTACAGGCGGCATCTGTCTCTAAGGCGCGTTCAACCCCCTCAAGCTGACCCCTGAGTCGACGAACGCGTGCGATGAGTTTTTCTTTTTGGCGAGTCGTATGAGCCATAAGATTGTATCCCAAATATAGTATAGGGGGGTATGTTACAACATGAATAGAAATGGGTAAAGACCGGCAGGTTTGGTCTAGGTGATAGGGCTGCTGGGTTTAAAGCTTGGAGCCGTAGATTGACCAATCAAAAATATAGAAGTGCCTTTAAGCGCTCATTTCAAAAAACCGAATGGAAACAACGCAGAACTCACGTATAATCACAACCTCACAATCAAGCTTAATCCAAGTGCGCTTACGTATTGATTGTAAATACATTTTTTCGTTTGGTATCAAGTGAATCTATAACAGCTATGTCGACTGAACAAACCGATCAACAATGGATGAGGCAAGCCTTGGACTTGGCTCAGCATGCGGCCGATCTAGGCGAGGTGCCTGTTGGGGCTTTAGTTGTTTTGGATGGGCAGATAATCGGGCGAGGTTGGAATCGCCCGATCACGGGGCATGATCCTTGTGCGCATGCGGAGGTGATCGCCTTACGTGAGGCTGCCTTAGCGGTGCAAAACTATCGATTGGTGAATGCGGATCTTTATGTGACGCTTGAGCCTTGCATGATGTGTGCAGGTGCTATTGTTCATGCCCGTATCAGGCGAGTGATTTATGGGGCATTAGAGCCCAAGGCAGGAGCCTTATCAGTCAGCTTCAAGCGCTCTCGTTGGCGCATCTCAATCACAAGCCCGACGTGATTGGCGGTGTGTTGGCAGCAGAGTCTAGCGAGTTAATTGGCCAGTTTTTTCGGCGCCGTCGTGAAGAGCAAAAGCGCCTTAAAGGCTTGGCGCAAAATTCCTAAGCACGCGTTCGCTAATGTCCTGCAGACTGTCTTCCGATAAGGGAGGTAAGGTGCTGAACTGCTCTAGGATTGAATTGCTTTGTAATTCCCACTGTAAAATATCCATGTACTTAATAATGTTATCTACATACTGCACAGGTTCATGTCCACGTGCGTATCCGTGCCGCAGTTGGCTGTAGTAACGTTCTTGTGCCAGCAGAGGCAGGTGTAAGCGAACATCCTCCCAGCGATCAGGGTTTTTGCCCTTTTGTTGCGTAAGTCGTCGCGCGTCAAGAAGGTGTCCATATCCTATATTATAGGCAGCGAGAGCAAACCATGTGTGATCGGGTTCGGGTATTCGATCGGGAATTCGGCGTTTCATTTGTTGCAGATAGCGCGCGCCGCCCATGATGCTTTGTTCAGGGTCGGTGCGATCCTCAACATCCACTTCGCTTGCGGCTGCGTGTGTCAGCATCATAATGCCTCTAACGCCGGTGGCTGAAACAGCATCAGGGTTCCAATGAGATTCCTGATAGCCAAGGGCGGCCAGTAGCTCCCACGCAAATCCAGTTTCATTGGATGCATTCTTAAAATAAGGCTCTAGGGGTACGAGTCGTTCTTCTAGGTGTTTTCGAAACGAAAGAGTGTCAAAAAAATTCAACGGATTTTCTTGTGAAAAGTAACGGGCTTCCAGTGTTGCGATTAGCGTCTGAGTCTCTTCCAAAGCGAAAAAGCGATACATCTCTTTCAGAAGAGAGGTGTCATTGCTTTTGGTTAAAAACCAGCTGATAGGCTTGGGGTCACCCAAGGCGAAGGCTTTGCGAAGGCCTGGAAAAAAAGAGCGCTGAGTATTAAAAAAATAGGAGTCGATTAAGGTGAAGTCCAGCTCTTGGTTATGCACTGAGCGCAGAAGATCGATCATATCTTGGTTTTCTCGCTCCTCCCAAGTGAGTTCAGAATGCTCCTGTTGGATTTGCCCTAATATGTCTGCATAGCTAGAATTCGCAAGGATGGCAATCGATTTTCCATAGAGTTGTTCAATGGATTTAGGGGCTTTAAACCCTTGGCGAGTACGATAGATAACCGACGGCGCCGATTCGCGATAGGTGGGGCCGGGAATCAATTGATTTAAGCGTTGATCGGTGTTTAACAAGTTTGCAGCGATAAAATGAGCGCTGCGTTGATTGAGTAACGAAAAGAGTTCGTTTAAGTCTTTGCTGATGTACAGTTCTAGCTCAACGCCGAGGTGATCGGCAAAGGCCTTGGTCAGTTCATATTCAAAGCCGACGGCTTCGCCGCGCTCAAGGTAGTAGGTCATTGGATTATTAATGGTGGCGACGCGAAGAATGCCTTGATCTCTGATATAATCAAGCTGGGTTGATGATCGAAGACTGATCATTACCAGTGAGAACATAAAAATGACGACTGACACAAAGAGTATCAGCTCCCGTAAGGGATGAGGCTTCGTAGTAAATAACATAGTCTCTGCTTTTCTGGTATCCAGTGCCTCAGATCAGGTAAACTATACACTTAATTTCCCGCTGTTAATGCCTGCACGAGGCAGGTACCAAAAGAGGCTCGAAATCGACATGCTCGTTCTGCGTGGAGCACCCGCTCTCTCGGCTTTTCGCACGATAAGTTGCTATCCTTGTTACAATCGGTGAATTCATCTGTAACAGGCGTATATGCTGAATATATACACTTTGCAAATACTGAAGCTGCATTGAGCTCAGAAGAGCACAAGGTGCTAGATCAGATTCTGACCTATGGACCTCGGGGTGAAACAGAGGTTCCAGATGGAGATCTGTTTCTTGTTATTCCGCGGCCAGGCACCATTTCACCTTGGTCTAGTAAAGCGACCGATATCGCCCATAACTGCGGGCTTAAGTCGATCCGCCGAATTGAGCGGGGTTTAGCCTACTATATTCATGCTGAAAGTGCACTGAATTCAAATCAGCGAGATCAAATATCTGCCTTGCTGCATGACCGCATGACGCAATCCGTTTTTGCTGCGCTGGACGATGGTCAGCGTTTATTCCGGCAGGAAGCGCCAAGGCCTTTGGCCAGTGTTGACCTTCTTAGTGGTGGTCGAGAAGCACTTTCGCAAGCCAATACAACACTGGGCTTGGCGTTAGCTGAAGATGAAATTGACTATCTTTACAGTAGTTTTGTCGAGCTAAAGCGTAATCCTACGGATGTAGAGTTGATGATGTTTGCTCAAGCAAACTCTGAACACTGCCGCCATAAAATCTTCAACGCAAGTTGGGAAATAGATGGTGAGCTACAAGAGAAGTCGCTCTTCGGGATGATCCGCAATACTAACGAGCAAAGTGGTGATCGTGTATTGTCAGCATACAAAGACAATGCTGCCGTTATTGAGGGCACCACAGCGGGTCGTTTTTATCCAGAGCCACAGACGCTTGAATACGCCTACCATCAAGAGCCTATTCATATATTAATGAAGGTTGAGACGCATAACCATCCCACAGCAATTGCACCCCATCCAGGGGCTGCGACGGGATCCGGTGGTGAGATCCGTGATGAAGGTGCAACGGGTAAAGGTGCAAAACCGAAAGCAGGTTTGACGGGCTTTACGGTATCTGATTTGAAAATACCTGGATTTGAACAGCCTTGGGAGTCTGATTACGGTAAGCCTGAGCGCATCGTGACGCCTCTGGATATCATGATTGAAGGCCCAATTGGTGGTGCTGCATTTAATAATGAGTTTGGTCGTCCGAATTTAACGGGTTACTTCAGAACGTTTGAGCAGCAGGTGCCAGGAGCTGCTGGTGATGAAGTGCGTGGATACCACAAGCCCATCATGATTGCGGGCGGTATGGGTAATATCAAAGCAGAGCATGTTGAAAAAGGGGATATTCCTGTCGGAGCGAAGCTGATCTGCTTAGGCGGGCCTGCGATGTTGATTGGTCTTGGGGGCGGTGCTGCTTCTTCAATGACATCAGGTAGCTCGGCGGAGGATCTGGATTTCGCATCGGTTCAGCGTGAAAACCCAGAGCTGGAGCGTCGCTGTCAAGAAGTGATCGATCGCTGCTGGCAGTTGGCTGACAAAAACCCCATTGCCTTTATTCATGACGTCGGTGCGGGTGGTTTATCCAACGCTTTTCCAGAGCTGGTTAAAGACGGTGGACGTGGTGGGCGTTTTGAGCTGCGCAACATCAATAATGATGAGCCGGGAATGTCGCCATTAGAAATCTGGTGCAATGAAGCGCAAGAGCGGTATGTATTGGCGGTTACGCCCGATCAGCTCGAAACCTTCGAGGCCATTTGTGCTCGTGAGCGTTGCCCATACGCAATTGTGGGTGAAGCAACGGATGAACACCATCTTGTCCTGAACGATCAGCATTTTGAATCGAAACCTGTCGATTTACCAATGAGTATTTTATTTGGTAAACCACCAAAAATGCACCGTAGTGTTCAGCGTTTAGCGTACGACTTGCCAGCATTCGAGACGGATGATATTGAGCTGGAAGAAGCGGTTGAGCGTGTATTAAAGTTACCTGCGGTAGCGTCTAAGTCTTTCCTGATCACTATCGGTGATCGCAGTATTACGGGAATGGTGGCAAGAGATCAGATGGTTGGGCCTTGGCAGGTTCCAGTTGCTGACTGCGCCGTGACGGCTGCAGCTTATGACACCTATGCTGGTGAGGCAATGGCAATGGGTGAGCGTACACCTTTGGCCTTGATTGATGCACCTGCTTCAGCTCGGATTGCCATCGGCGAGACTCTGACTAACCTGGCTGCGGCTCGCATAGACGATATTTCGGATATTAAGTTATCAGCTAACTGGATGTGTGCAGCAGGGCATCCAGGCGAAGATGAAAAACTTTTTGATGCCGTTGCCGCCGTGGGTATGGATTTATGCCCTGCGTTGGGAATCACCATTCCAGTCGGTAAAGACTCTATGTCAATGCGTACTGTTTGGACGGAAGACGGTGAAAATAAGAGCGTAACGGCTCCGATGTCATTAATTATTTCAGGCTTTGCGCCTGTGGTTGACATACGCAAAACATTAACGCCTCAGTTGAAAACAGATCAAGGCGAAACGGATCTGATTTTGATTGACTTGGGTGCTGGCAAAAATCGTTTAGGTTTGTCTGCATTGGCGCAAGTCTATAATCAAGTGGGACAAGATGCGCCGGATGTGGATGATCCATATTTGCTGGCGTCTTTCTTTGCTGCCATTCAAGAGCTTAACGAGCAAGGTGTGTTGTTGGCTTATCATGACCGTTCAGACGGTGGTGTGTTTGTTACCTTGGTTGAAATGGCGTTTGCTGGGCGTTGTGGTTTAGATATTAGCTTGGATATGTTGGCTTCAGAGCAGAATGAAATTGTTCGCTCACTCTTTGCTGAAGAGTTGGGTGCGGTAATTCAGGTTCGCCGTTCTGATGTTGAGATGGTGCTCACTGAGCTGACGGCAGCCGGTTTGGGCGATCTTGTCAGTGTGATCGGTAACATTAACGATGATGACCAGATCAATCTTTATTTTGATGAAGAAGAGATTTTCAGTGAATCTCGTTCAATGCTGCAAAGCTATTGGGCTGAAACCTCGTATCAGATTCAAATGTTGAGAGACAACCCTGAGTGTGCTCAGCAGGAATTTGATCGCATTCTTGATCGAAATGATCCGGGTCTGCATGCGTCTTTGAGCTATGCCATTGATGAAGATGTAGCGGCGCCCTTTATTGCAAAGGGTGTTCGTCCTAAGGTTGCCATCCTGCGTGAGCAGGGGGTTAATGGTCAAGTCGAAATGGCTGCCGCGTTTGAGCGTGCAGGTTTTGCGGCACTTGATGTCCATATGAGTGATATTCTAGCGGGGCGTATTTCGTTAGAGGCCTTCCAGGGAGTTGTTGCCTGTGGTGGTTTCTCCTATGGAGATGTGTTGGGCGCTGGAGAGGGGTGGGCAAAGTCTATTTTGTTCAACTCGTTGGCGCGTGATCAGTTCAGTGCATTTTTTGAAAGACGTGATAGTTTTGCGTTGGGCGTGTGTAATGGCTGTCAGATGATGTCGAATTTGCATAGCCTTATTCCAGGTGCCGAACGTTGGCCGCGTTTTGTGCGTAATCGCTCGGAGCAGTTTGAAGCGCGCGTTGCGATGGTTGAAGTTCAACAGAATGCCTCAATTTTCTTGCAAGGAATGTCAGGATCGCGGATGCCAATCGCGATTGCGCATGGTGAGGGGCGTGCGGAGTTTAGAGATGATCAGCATCTCACTGCCTTGTCTCAATCGGCGGATATCGCGTTGCGTTATGTTGATAACTACGGAAAAGTGACTGAGAGTTATCCAGCAAACCCGAATGGATCTCCATTGGGTATCGCAGGGGTAACAACACCGGATGGACGTGTCACGATTATGATGCCTCATCCTGAACGTGTGTTTAGAGCTGTCCAGAACTCTTGGTATCCAAGTGATTGGAGCGAAGATGGTAGTTGGATGCGGATGTTCCGTAACGCCAGAGTGTTTGTTGGTTAATTGTTGATGGCCCTGCTGCCTGTGGTGGCGGGGTTGTTCTTTAATTTGGTCAATGACAGGCAATAAAAAAGCCACTTTAAAAGTGGCTTTTTTGTGTCAGCGAATCATTATTGACCGCGACGAGTGCCTTTGATTTCAACGTCTACACGACGGTCAGGGCGCAAGCACGCAATCAATTCAGCGCCACGGCCAGAGCAGTTAGCAACTGGTGAGCGGCTACCCATTGAGCTGGTAGACATCAAGTTTCTGTTTACGCCAGCGTTCGCAAGCGCAGCAGCAACTGCATCTGCACGACGTTGAGATAGACGGTCATTGTAAGCCATGTTACCGATACGGTCAGCGTGACCTGTTAGGCTGATGCTTTCAACAGTTGCCAAAGAACCAATGTGGTTAACAATCGTAGAGATGTCACCTACACGGGTGCTGTCGAAATCGAAGTAAAGTGCGAATTTACGATCGATTTCAGCAACTTCTGGAGCTGGTGCTGGAGCAGGAGCTGGCGCTGGAGCGGGTTCCGCTTGAGCTACATAACCTGCACAGCCTGGAACCGCTTTTTCAGGGGTCCAAGAAGAGGTTTGCCAGCACTCGCCGAAGCTGGTGCGCCATACAGTGTCGCTGGAGTTAGCAGCATAACCAGGAACCTGAGCCTGAGCGGCAGAGAAGCCGAGAGTCATGGCCAGGCCTGCAGCAATTGCAATTTTCTTCATCATCATTTCCTTGTGCCAGGTTGGATGTTGGTCTTTTTAATTAATTGTCAAAGCCTATTAAAGCCCATTATACCTTAACCTAAGGTAAACAGCCTGTCAGGCAGTCTAAAAGGTATGGTTAAGATTTACACAAGTAAGTATAACAGATCCTGCGGGGATCAGGGCAATACCTTCTTGAAGGGTTTAACCAAAACTCTTTTATACACCCCTGCAGCAAAGTATGGATCGTCATCGGCCCATGATTTTGCTGCTTGTAACGAAGCGAACTCCGCTACGATTAGACTTCCAGAGAAGCCTGCCGGGCCGGGCTCTTCACTGTCATTGACAGGATGCGGACCAGCGATTAATAGTCTGCCCTCAGAACTCAGTACCTTTAAACGCTCTAAGTGAGCGGGTCTGGCCTTCATTCGGGCATCGAGGCTGTTATCCACATCCTCTGCTATTATTGCATAATACATTAGACATCTCTCCTGTTTAAGTATTTGTCAGCAATTTTTATTCAAAAATAAGTATTTTATGCCATGCTCGGGTCTATCATCATCCCTTTATTGACATGATTGCAATATATTACCCAATTCACGTTACACTTAATGTACAGCATTTGAGGTTTGTTTCTATTACATACCTATGGAATGGCGCTCCTTTTGAGCTTAATCCTTTTGCTTGGAGGGACATATGATTCACTATGATTTGCATTTGCACAGTCGTGCATCGGATGGAGCCTTAGCTCCTGCTGAACTGGTCAGCTTGTGTGCCGCTAATGGTGTGCAGGTGATGGCTTTGACGGATCACGATACATTCGCGGGAATTAATGAGGCGAGGTTGGCCGCTGAGCAGATTGGCCTTAATTTAATTGTGGGAACTGAGTTGACCTGTTTATGGAATCGTCGCTCAATTCATATATTGGGGTTGGGATTGGATGATGCTTTTGAGGGAGTGAAAGACTATCAAGCAGAGTTGTTTTGTTTGAGGCAGGAAAGGGCAGCGCGTATCTCCGAGCGCTTAATCAAAAAAGGTGTAGATGTGTCTATATTTGACTTGGCTATGCGTTATTCAGAAGGAGGGCAGATAGGGCGCCCTCATTTTGCTAAAGCGCTGGTTAAGCTAAGAAATGTTAAAACATTGCAGGAAGCGTTTGATCACTATTTGGGGCAAAACAAAGTTGGAGATGTGAAAGCATTGTGGCCTGATTTGAGGCGTTCTGTTGAGTTTATTCGCCAGGCGGGTGGTATTGCTGTTATAGCTCATCCCACTAAGTACAAAATGACATTTACGAAGTTGAGAGAGTTGGTGGCTGACTTTAAAAAAGTAGGCGGAGAGGGAATAGAAGTGGGTTATCCTGGTTTGAATCCGGATCAGGGGCGTGAATTGATTAAGCTGGCGACTCAGCAGGATTTGTTGATGTCGGCGGGGAGTGATTTTCATAATTCATTTAATGCTTGGACATTGCCGGGGCGTTTTCCTGCATTAGAGGTTAATGAACAGCATGTTTTGAATCGTTTGCTGTTATAATTAGATTCATTATGGGCTGTTTTTTATCCTAAAGGGGATGATCTGTGAGTCAATTGTTTCAAATACACCCTGACAATCCGCAAAAGCGTTTGGTTGCTCAGGCCGTAGAAATTCTTAAGAAGGGTGGCGTTATTGTTTACCCTACGGACTGCGCGTATGCCTTGGGTTGCTGTCTTGGCGATAAGCAGGCGATGGAAAGAATTAAGCAAATACGTCAGTTGGATGATAAGCATAACTTTACCCTAGTGTGTAGTGATCTATCGGTTATATCAACGTACGCTAAGGTTGATAACAGTGTTTATCGTTTGCTTAAAGCGCATACGCCCGGTGCTTATACATTTATTCTGAATGCGACAAGCGAAGTGCCGAGAAGGCTGTTGCATCCTAAACGTCGTACTATTGGTATACGCGTTCCGGCCAATAATATTGTCACAGAGTTGCTGAAAGAATTGGGTGAACCGATTATGAGCACATCTTTAATGCTTCCTGGCGAGGAAATGCCATTGACAGATCCCTACGATATTCGCGAATCACTGCAGCATCATGTTGATCTTGTCATAGATGGAGGGTTTTGTGGTATGGAGGCAACAACGGTCGTTAATTTAGTCAATGATGTGCCTGAGGTGGTTAGAGTGGGTGCAGGTGATGTTTCTTTTTTTAATTAAGGCCTGAGCTACTTATACATTTTTTAATTGCGCTATATAATATACCAGTCTGTAACTCTAAAAGTCTTTTAAAGGAAGCACTATGTCTGATTTTATTAAAAACCTGACGCGTAAAAATTCTCTAAGAAAACAATGTCAAGAGCTGTCTCTGCTTGAAATTGAAAAGGTTTTAGGAGACCTTAACGAAATTTATACTGAGCGTAAGGAAGAGGAAGCTAAGCGCGAAGCTGAAGAGAAAGCACGCGTTGAAAAAATCGAACAAATCCGTTTGGCGATGAAAGAAGCAGGTATTGATCTAAACGATCTTGCTGACTTGGTTGAGTCAACTCCGCGTAAAAGTGTAAAAGCTAAATACGTTATTACAGATGACGAAGGCAAAGTGCATGAGTGGTCTGGACGTGGTCGTACACCTGTTATATTCCAAGAATACATGGATGCAAAAGGCATCTCTAAAGAAAATCTTCCAACTGTTGATTAATAATCAAATAGTTGAACAATTAAGGTAGCGTCAGTGGAAAACGAAAAGTTACAAAAAGTATTGGCGCGCTCCGGTTTTGGCTCACGTCGTGAGATGGAGCGTTGGATAGAAGAAAAAAGGCTTACAATTAATGATTCGCTTGCCACGCTTGGTGATCGAGTCGGGCCTTCGGATAAAGTAACCCTGGATGGCCGTAAGATTGACTTGATTTTTTCAGGTCATGTTCCGCGTCGCGTATTGATTTACAATAAGCCGTTGGGTGAGGTGTGTACACGTCATGACCCTGAAGGGCGTCCCACCGTCTTTGATTCCTTGCCTCCTCTTAAGCAAGGGCGTTGGATTGTGGTCGGCCGTTTGGATATCAATACCACGGGGTTGTTAATTTTTACAACCGATGGTGAGTTGGCAAATCTGTTGATGCACCCGTCTGCTCAAATAGATCGTGAGTATGCGGCACGTGTATTAGGCGAAGTCGACGATGACATGTTGGGGCGGTTAAAGCAGGGCGTGTTGTTAGAAGATGGTATGGCTAAGTTCACGGATGTCCGCTTCTTTGACGGAGAGGGGGCGAACAAATGGTTTCACTGTGTGCTGATGGAAGGGCGGAATCGTGAAGTTCGCCGTTTATGGGAATCGCAAGGTGTACAGGTTAACCGTTTGAAGCGTGTCCGGTTTGGTCCAGTTTTTCTTCCCAGTGAAGTAAAGGTTGGAACCTGGCGAGAACTCAGTCAAAAAGAATGCAATATGCTGGCGGCTGAAGTAAATCTTGACGTTGATCGAGTAAAGTTTGTACGCACACCTGCTCAGAAAGATGAGGATGTGCGTCGGTATAAAAATCAAAAAGTCAGGCAGGTTGCCAAGGGTGGTGACCAGAACCGACCAGAGAAGGCTGAGAAGCCTAAGAAGCGGCCTAGGTCTGTAGGTAAACGAGGGGCTGGGCGTTAATTTTTAGCTCGGTGTTTGGAGCACAAGGATAGAATTATCCTTGTGCATCCATTGATTGACCGTGAACATCTTTGCTGTCTGGCCCCATTAAATATAAGTAAAGTGGCATGATATCAGCGGGTGTTGGATTTTTTTCAGGTGATTCTGCAGGGTACGCGTAGGCCCTCATCTGAGTACGAGTGGCGCCAGGATTGATCGCATTGACTCGTATGTTGTCTACATTGTCTAACTCGTCAGCCAGTACCTGCATCATTCCTTCAGTGGCGAATTTCGAAACCGCATAAGCACCCCAGTAAGCTTTGCCTTTGCGACCAACGCTAGAGGTGGTGAAGATGATCGATGCATCTTCGGATGCTTGAAGCAGAGGCATCAGTGTCTGCGTGAGCATGAAGGGAGCATTTACGTTGACCTGCATGACTTGTTGCCAGATGATAGGATCGTAATTTTCTAAAGGTGTTCTGACCCCGAGTATAGAGGCGTTATGCAGAATGCCATCAAGTCGTCCAAACTCTTGATGCAGTGTATTGCATAACTCTATATAGTCATGTTCCGTTGCAACATCTAAATTGAGCGGTACGATTGCGGCTTGTGGGTATCCAGCTGCCTCGAGCTCATCATAGAGCTTTTCAAGCTTCTCTTGTGTTTTTCCTAGCAGAATAACCGTGGCACCGTGGGCAGCGTATTGGCGAGCAGCTTCTTTACCAATACCATCCCCAGCACCTGTAACCAAGATGATCTTATCTTTCAGTAAATCTGAGGGAGCGTTGTAAGTAAACATAATGTTCTGACTTCCAGCTTTATATTCAGTAAGTATTCTTTCATATAGAGTATGAAGATAGTCTAAATGATTTATATTGATTGTAGCAGTGGTAAAAGCTCTGTGGCGTGATCAACTTTAAAATGGCTTGACCACTCATCAATAGACTCATCGATGGCTAAATAACCAAAACCTGCCGCGATGGTTGTCATGCCAGCCGCATGCCCTGCTTGAATGTCCCGAATATGGTCACCGACGTAGAGGGTTGTCTGAGGGGTGACGTTCATATGTTGCATGCCAATAGTAATCCTTCAGGAGATGGTTTGCTTACTGTGACATCCTCAGGGCATATAATAGATGCACAGCGTTGGCTTAAGTGAAGTTCGTGTAAAATTTTATGGGTGAAGCGGGCGGGTTTATTTGTTACCACGCCCCAAAGGATGCGTTCTTGATCCAGCCATTCAAGCAGTTCGTTAAAGCCTGCGAATAAGGTGGAGTGTAATGCGGGTTGTTTTTCATACTCGCTCAAGAGTTCAGCGAGTAAGTCATTAAACTCTGGGTGTTCAGGCTCAATGTTAAATGCCGTTTGAATGACGGCTTTCCCCCCGTTGGAAACAGATCTGCGAAGGGTGTCGTAATCTAGTGTAGAGGAGAGATTGCGTGCTTGTCTCATCTGTGTGGCTAGATGATAAAAATCAGGGGCGCTATCCACCAGTGTGCCATCTAAATCAAAGAGAACGGCATTGAAAGATCTCATGCTTGCTCCGCTTTTTGTGTGGCCATCATGTAGTTAACATCAACATCTTTGGGTTCGAGTCGATATTTTTGTGTGAGTGGATTGTAGACCAGTCCGGTCATTTCGATGACGCGAAGTTGATTGTCTCGGACCCATTGAGCCAGTTCGGACGGTTTAATGAATTTTGAAAACTCATGAGTGCCCGCTGGGACTAGTTTAAGGAGTCGTTCGGCTGCAAGAATAGCGAAAGCGTAGCTCTTGGGGTTGCGGTTGAGTGTGGATAGGAATAAATGACCACCGGGCTTGACCATGCGGGCGCAGGCTTGAATGACTGAAGCGGGGTTTGGTACGTGTTCAATCATTTCCATGCAGGTTACGATGTCAAATTGTTCTGCATTGCTTTCAGCCATCTCTTCCGCTGTGATTTTTTGATAGCTCACTTTAACACCGCTTTCGAGTCCATGAAGTTTTGCAACTTTAAGCGGAGCTTCGCCCATGTCAATGCCTGTTACATGAGCGCCACGTCTTGCCATGGCTTCCGATAAAATGCCCCCTCCACAGCCTACATCCAACACTTTTTTTCCAGACAGTTGGCCTATGCGATCAATAAAGCCCACCCGCAACGGATTGATGTCGTGTAAGGCTTAAATTCACTGTTTGTATCCCACCAGCGACTGGCCAGTTCTTCAAATTTAGCGATCTCGGCAGGGTCTATGTTGAGTGAACGGGTGTTGCTCATGAGAAGTCTCTTTTAAATACTTAATTTAACCTAATTCTAACACTCATAGCAGAGGTGAGTCAGCGTGTGTTTATGGTACAATACTGCGTTGATGAATTACCGTAATTACGGTGTGTAAGCATACCGAATCAAGGAACACTGAGCGAATGGGTGATCTAGCGAAAGAAGTCCTGCCAGTTAATATCGAAGATGAGCTTAAGCAGTCTTATCTCGACTATGCCATGAGCGTGATCGTAGGGCGAGCCCTACCTGATGTGCGCGATGGCTTAAAGCCTGTTCATCGTCGTGTATTGTTTGCGATGAACGAGCTGGGCAATGACTGGAATAAACCGTATAAAAAATCAGCCCGTGTGGTGGGTGACGTTATTGGTAAATACCATCCTCACGGAGACAGTGCTGTCTACGATACAATTGTTCGTATGGCACAAAATTTTTCGATGCGTGCAACGCTGGTTGATGGACAAGGTAACTTTGGATCCGTCGATGGTGATAGCGCCGCGGCAATGCGTTATACCGAAATTCGAATGGATAAGATTTCGCATGAGCTCTTAGCGGATCTTGATAAAGAAACCGTCGATTTTGTGGATAACTATGATGGTACGGAGCGTATTCCGGCTGTTTTGCCAACACGAGTCCCTAATCTTTTAGTGAATGGCTCGTCAGGTATTGCGGTGGGAATGGCAACGAACATCCCCCCTCATAACCTGTCTGAAGTGGTTAAAGCCTGTTTAGCGCTGATTGATAATCCTGAGCTAACCGTCGATGAGCTAATGGAATACATTCCAGGCCCTGACTTTCCAACGGGAGGCATCATTAATGGTCGTGCGGGGATTTTGCAAGCCTATCGTACGGGGCGTGGTCGAATTTATGTTCGTGCGCGCCACCATGTTGAAGACAATCCCCGTAATGGTCGCCCCATGCTGGTCATTACCGAGATACCCTATCAGCTCAACAAAGCGCGTACCATCGAAAAAATTGCTGAGTTAGTAAAAGAGAAAAAGATCGAAGGTATCAGCGAGCTTCGCGACGAGTCTGACAAAGACGGAATGCGTATTGCCATTGAGTTGCGTCGCGGTGAAGTGGCTGAAGTGATTATCAATAACCTGTTTTCTCAAACGCAGTTGCAAAGTGTGTTTGGGATTAACATGGTTGCGCTGGTTGATGGACAGCCAAAAACCTTAGATTTAAAGTCAATTCTTGAATGCTTCATCCTGCACCGCCGTGAAGTGGTGACGCGTCGTAGCGTTTACGAATTGCGAAAAGCGCGTGAGCGTGCGCATGTCCTTGAAGGATTGGCCATTGCCCTTGCGAATATAGATCCTGTTATACAGCTGATTAAAGAGTCTCCTTCTCCAGCTGAAGCCCGTGAACGACTGATTGCCAAGCCATGGTTGCCGGGTAACGTTCTCGATATGCTTGAGCGCGCTGGCGAAAATGCTTGTCGTCCTGATGACTTAGCGCCTGAATTTGGCATGCGCGATGGGCAGTATTATTTATCGCCCGTTCAGGCTCAAGCTATTCTTGATTTGCGTTTGCATCGCTTAACGGGTTTGGAGCACGAAAAGCTAATCGCTGAATATCAAGGACTTGTTGATAAAATCGCCGAGCTTTTACATATTTTGGGCTCTCGTGAGCGCTTGATGGAAATTATTCGAGAAGAGCTCGAAGCCATCGAAAGTGAATACTCAGATCCACGTCGTACCGAAATTATGGCATCGCAGCAGGATTTAACCCATGCTGATTTAATTACGGAAGAGGACATGGTCTTGACTGTGTCTCATAACGGTTATGCGAAAACTCAGCCGATCACGGATTATCAATCTCAGCGTCGTGGCGGTAAGGGTAAGTCAGCAACGGCGATGAAGGATGAAGACTTCATAGAGCATCTTTTAATTGCCAACACGCACGATACCGTCTTGTGCTTTACCAATAAAGGTAAGGTGTATTGGCTCAAAGTGTATGAAATTCCACCTGCGAGCCGTGCATCACGTGGTCGCCCGATGATTAATATTCTTCCGTTAGACGAAGATGAATGTATTACAACCCTTCTGCCAGTGAAAGAGTTTGACGAAAATCGTTATATTTTCATGGCAACCGCGATGGGTACGGTAAAGAAAACGCCTTTGCAAAGCTTTGCACGTCCGAGAAGCACTGGATTAATTGCTTTGGACACGGTAGATGGCGATCGCTTAATTGGAGCATCGATTACCAATGGCAATGACGATGTCATGTTGGTTACAAGTGCCGGTAAGGCCGTTCGCTTTAATGAGCAAGATGTACGTCCTATGGGTCGAACGGCCCGTGGTGTCCGCGGCGTAAAAATGAACGAAGACACTAGGGTTATTTCTCTTATTATTCCGCAAGAAGGGGGGAATGTACTGACGGCTTCTGAAAAAGGCTATGGTAAGCAAACCGCCGTTGAAGATTTCCCACTGCGTGGGCGTGGCGGTCAAGGCGTTATTGCAATGCAATGCACGGATCGTAACGGAGCCTTAGCCGGTGCTGTTCAAGTATTTGCTGGTGATGGCATGATGCTCATCAGCGATAAAGGAACACTTGTACGTACGCGCACAGATGAAATATCGGTGCTAGGACGCAACACGCAAGGCGTTATGCTGATACGTTTATCTGACGAAGAGAAGCTGGTGGGTATTGCTCGGATAGAAGAGCCAGAGGATGAGCAATCGGATTCTGATACACTTGTCACCGCTTCGGATGATCATGTTCATACTGATTCTGATGTATCTGAGGATCAAGATGTCTCCGATGATCAAGATATAGAGTAATAGGCTTACTTTAACCCTTTCAAGGCAGCCGTTCGCTGCCTTGGATTTATAGACCGGAAATGAGTCATGACGCGCAAGTATAATTTCAGTGCAGGACCCGCTGCGCTGCCGGATGAAGTGCTCAAACAAGCTCAGGAAGAAATGTCGGATTGGCAGGGCAAAGGCCTGTCTATTATGGAAATGAGTCATCGTAGCGATGAGTTCGTATCAGTGGCTGAGCAGGCTGAACAAGACCTGCGTGATCTGATGCAAATTCCAGCCAATTACAACGTCTTATTTTTACAAGGTGGAGCAACGAGCCAGTTCGCGATGTTGCCAATGAACCTGTTGAGAGGTCATACGTCCGCCGATTACATTAATACGGGTATCTGGTCTAAAAAAGCCATTGCTGAGGCGTCTCGTTATTGTGACGTTAACATTGCTGCAACCACAGAATCTGATAAGTTCTGCAGTGCACCTACTCAAGAAGATTTGGTGTTAAACCCCAATTCTGCGTATGTTCATTACACCAGTAATGAAACTATCGGTGGTGTTCAGTTTGATTATGTTCCCCAAACAGGTGACGTGCCCCTAGTGGTTGATATGTCGTCAGATATTTTGTCTCAACCGATTGATGTGAATCAGTTTGGATTAATTTATGCTGGCGCACAAAAGAATATAGGTCCTGCAGGTTTAACTGTTGTCATTGTGCGTGAAGATCTTTTGGGAAATCCTTTAGCGTCAACCCCTTCAATGTACGACTATAAAGTGCATGCCGAGGCGGGATCGATGCACAATACGCCACCTACGTTTGCTTGGTATCTTGCTGGACTGGTTTTTAAATGGTTGAAAGCGAAAGGAGGGGTTGAAACCCTCGCTGCAATTAACCTGCGAAAAGCAGCCAAGCTCTATGCTGCAATTGATCAAAGTGATTTTTATGGGAACCCCGTAGCGATTCGCAATCGCTCAATCATGAATGTTCCATTTACGTTAGCCGATGCGCGACTTGAAAGCGCGTTTTTAAGTCAAGCGGAAGCCGCAGGTTTAGTCAACTTGCAAGGGCATCGCTCGGTCGGTGGCATGAGAGCAAGCTTGTATAATGCAGTGCCTGAAGCCGCCGTAGATGCGCTGATTGAATTTATGGTTCAATTTGAAAAAGAAAACGCATGAGTGGTCAACAGGTATAACCGATGACAAAACCAAATACGCTCAACGAGCAAGAGCAAGCACTGCGTGTATTGCGAGACCAGATAGACGATATTGACATGAATATTCAGCGCTTGATTAATCAACGTGCTGAGTGCGCAGGCAAGGTTGCCGACGTTAAACAGCGCTACGGTCAGTCAGAGTCTCCTGTTTTCTACCGCCCTGAACGTGAAGCTCAGGTGCTTAGACGTGTGATGGAGCGTAATACGGGGCCGCTTCCGGATCACGAAATGGCAAGGCTGTTTCGAGAAATCATGTCATCGTGTTTGGCGCTTGAGCAGCCTGTAAAAGTTGCCTTTATGGGGCCGGAAAATAATTATGCTGAGCAGGCGGTACGTAAACACTTTGGTTTATCGGCTCAGAGCGTTGCATTTGCAAGCTTAGAGCAGGTATTTAAAGCGGTTATGGACGCCAGTTGTCATTATGCTGTCCTTCCGATTGAGTCTCCCCAAGAAGGTTTAGTAAGTCATACGCTCGATCTGTTGAATCAATACGACGTGTTTATTTGTGGTGAGGTCGAGTTGCAGCTCGGGGGAGACGCTTTGTCATCGACTTTTGAAACACGCTTTCTCGTGCTAGGTCGTCAGCAGGTTGCCCCCAGTGGATGTGATAAAACCTCAATCTTGATTCGCTCAGAAGACGATCGTCCTGGTGCGCTGTATAGTTTGTTGGAGCCTTTCCGAAAGCGGGGGATCAGTTTGACCCGTTTAGAAACACGTTCCAATACTGGTGCACGCCCGGTATCGCTGTTTTATATGGACTTTGAAGGGCATCGAGATGATGAGACTGTGGCTGAGGTTCTTGCAGAGCTACAGTCGACCCCTTTGATACTTAAAATATTGGGCTCATACCCACAAGCGGTTCTTTAAGGTAGAACCTAGAGGTGAATAAATGTCGTGTGATTATGTGGCATTAGCCAATAGCGGAGTTCAGCAACTCAAGCCTTATCAAGCGGGTAAGCCGATTGAAGAATTAGAACGAGAGCTTGGAATTTGCAATATTATTAAGTTGGCGAGCAATGAAAACCCACTAGGACCATCACCCAAGGCAATTGCCGCTATTCAGCAAGAACTAGCGGAATTGACTCGCTACCCTGATAGCAATGGTCATCAGCTTAAACAAGCAATATCTCGGAATTTTGATCTTGATCCGGCACAAATTACGCTAGGCAATGGTTCAAATGATTTATTGGAGTTGATTACTCGCACCTTTTTGAATTCTACAAATGAGGCTGTGTATTCAGAGTTTGCTTTTGTCGTGTATCCCTTGGTTGTGCAAGCGGTAGGTGCGAAAAGTGTTGTTGCGCCTGCAAAAGAGTTTGGGCATAACCTTCAAGCGATTTCAGAAGCCATTTCTGACAAGACGCGTCTTATTTTTATTGCCAATCCAAACAATCCCACAGGTACCGTAATTGCGAAGGATGAGTTATGCGCCTTCTTGGATAGCATACCTGCGGATATACTCGTTGTGTTGGATGAAGCCTACAGCGAGTATGCGATGGATGATGCAATGCCGAATGGATTGGCGTTGGTAAAACACTACCCTAACTTAATAGTGACACGTACCTTCTCTAAAGCCTATGGATTGGCAGCATTGCGTGTTGGGTTTGCTGTGTCAAATCCGGTTATAACCGATTTGTTGAATCGTGTTCGTCAGCCGTTTAATGTGAATAGTTTTGCAATGGCGGCGGCCGTGGCATGTCTGAATGATACGGACTATTTAGCACAGACGGTGGCGTTAAATGCACAGGGAATGCAGCAATTAACCAAAGGCATTCAACAAATGGGTTTGGGGTATATCCCATCCAAGGCCAATTTTATCACGATTGACATGGGCGAAGATGCATTGCCGATTTATCAAAAGCTCTTGCATGAGGGTGTGATTGTGCGGCCGCTTGGTGTGTACAACCTGCCCAATCACCTAAGAGTGACGATTGGTACAGAGTCAGAAAATACTCGCTTCCTTCTTGCGCTAAAAAAGGTTATTCAGTGTTAACCTATACGACACATCGACTTCTTATTATTGGTTTAGGCCTTATCGGAGGCTCCTTTGCTAAGGCCTTAAAGTCGCGAAAAGTAGTGCAGCACGTAGCGGCCTATGACCGTCATCCTCAGGAATGCGATTTAGGCATGCGTCTAGGCGTCATTGATGAGGCCGTAGAGGATTTACCCAGTGCTGTTCAGCAGGCAGATGTAATCGTCTTGGCTGTACCCGTCAAAGCTATGGAGGCCGTTTTAAAAGATATCCAGCCTTTTCTGAGACCTACAACACTCTTAACGGATGTGGGAAGTACGAAAGGGCACTTAGTCCAAGCTGTTCGTCAGGTATTTCAACAGATTCCATCCGGATTCGTACCCGGTCACCCCATTGCGGGTGCTGAAAAAAGTGGTGTGATTGCCGCCGATGCTGACTTATTTGAGCGTCATAAAGTTATTTTAACGCCTCTTCCTGAATCCGATCCAAAAGCGACACTCGAGGTTGCTCGTTTGTGGCAGTCGGTTGGAGCGGAAGTGTTACAGATGGATCCGTATCGCCACGATCAGGTCTTGGCTGCGACCAGTCATTTGCCACATGTGTTGGCCTTCTCACTGGTCGATACATTGGCACATGAAGAAGAGAATCGTGATATTTTTCGCTATGCGGCAGGCGGTTTTCGAGACTTTACACGGATAGCCGCGAGTGATCCGGTGATGTGGCATGATATCTGCCAAGCCAATCGTGATGCTATTCTTAAGCAAATAGATCAGTTTACCTCTGGCGTGGCGCGTTTAAGATCCGCAATAGCGGCAGGCGATAGTCAGGCCATGTTGGGTATTTTTAGTCGTGCTAAAGTCGCAAGAGAACATTTCTCCACCTTGCTTGCTGGCTCCGCTTACTCGGCTAATACTCAGGATATCGATTTGCGTATTGAGCCTGGTAGTCCTTTGTCGGGTCAGGTGACAATACACAGTGATCGGTCAATTTCACACCGGGCAATCATCATAGGTGCGTTATCAGAGGGTGTCACCGATATCGAAGGCTTTTTCGAAGGTGAAGATAGCTTAATGACGATTAAAGCCTTCCGTGAAATGGGAGTCGTTATAGAGGGGCCCCATCAAGGTAGTGTTCGTATTTATGGTGTGGGCTTGCAGGGCCTGCAGCCACCCAAAGGCCCCTTGTACCTTGGCAAGTCTGAAACCTCATTGCAGCTTCTTACCGGGTTATTGGTTGCTCAATCGTTTTCGACAGAGGTTTTCGTTGATGAGGCCTTGAGTCAGCAAAGTTTGTTATCTACCTTGATGTCACTTAGGACGATGGGTGCCAAAATCGACAGTAATGAACAGGGGGGGCCGCCTTTTAGAATATCGCCGTCAATCCTGAAAGGGGCTGAAATTGAACTCCCCCATGCCAGTGCACAAGTAAAGTCGAGCGTATTGTTAGCGGGGCTTTATGCGCAAGGGCAAACCTGCTTAAAAACAAATCGTTTTTGTCGAGATCATACCGAGCGCATGCTAAAAAGCTTTGGCTATCCGTTGAGTGAGAGTGAAGAAGCGGGTGAAGTTAAAACAACAATCAATAGTGCGGGCACATTAACGGCCACAAAAATACGTGTTCCCGGTGATTTTTCGACAGCATTGATGATGATTGCCGCGGCAACCCTCGTGCCTCAATCCTCGTTGACATTGACCGATATCGGTGTGAATCCACACCGAACAAAGCTTTTACCACTCTTATCAAGAATGGGAGCCAATATCCAACTGACCCTGCATAAGGATACAGGGTTTGAACCTGTCGCGGATATACGGGTTACCTACGCTCAATTAAAAGGGCAAGTGTTCACGGCTGAGGATGTGGCCTGTGTGGTCTACGAGTTACCATTTTTAATGGTTTTGGCATTATTCGCAGAGGGGCAAACCCTTATTCATCTGCCAGAAACCTTGTCCGCCAAGGAAAGTGCGTTGATTCTGAGTACCGTCGCCGTTTTACGGGAGCAGGGAGCACAACTTGAGCTAAATGGCTCACAGCTGGTATTAACTCCTTCTGCATTGAAAGGTGGTGAGATTTCAGACGTGTTACCCCCCATCGTTGCCTTTGCGATGATTGTCGCTTCAACAAGAGCGCAACAGGCATTAAGGATTAAACATTCAGCGGCATTGCTAGCGGCGTATCCTGCGTTGGTCGAACAATTAAGGCATGCCGGTATTAGTATTCATAAGGAGTCGGACTAATGTCCTCACTACTACCTCCAGTCATAACAGTAGATGGCCCAAGTGGTTCAGGAAAAGGTACTATTTGTCGTTTGTTAGCCAATGCACTGGTTGGTTATTGTTAGATAGTGGAGCTTTGTATCGCTTGACGGCAGTTGCCGCCCGGCATCATGGTGTATCTTTAGATGATGTCGAGTCCTTACAGGTCATGGCTGCGCATTTGGATGTGCAGTTTTTGTCTGAAAGCACGGATAGCGAGTTGAAAATTATTCTTGAAGGTGAAGAGGTTACACAAACAATTCGCACGGAAGAAGTGGGTGCCGACGCGTCAGTAATAGCCGCATTAGGCCCGGTTAGGCAGGCTTTATTACAGAGACAGCGAGACTTTGCGCAGCTTCCAGGGTTGATTGCAGATGGGCGTGATATGGGGACAGTGGTCTTCCCAGAAGCCCCTTTGAAAATATATCTTGATGCAAGTGCAGAAGAACGTGCAAGCCGACGCTATAACCAGTTGATTAGCAAGGGAGTGAGTGCTAGCCTTGAAGATATATTAATTGATATTAAATCGCGGGACGATCGTGACATGAATCGCACGGTCGCACCTTTAAAACCGGCGCCGGATGCGGTGATTCTGGACACCACCAAAATGACAATTGAGGAGGTGTTAGAGGTGGTGCTGGATGAAGCGAAACACAAAGGGCTGCGTTAAGCAGTACTATTCTGAGGATGCACGGTAATGACTGAAAGTTTTGCACAGCTATTTGAAGAGAGCCTCAAAGAGCTGGAAATGGCGCCAGGTTCGATTGTTTCTGGCACAGTGGTGGCGATTGAAAATGACTTTGTTATTGTCAACGCAGGATTAAAATCTGAGGGTGTCATCCCTGTTGAGCAGTTCCGTGATGAGAAAGGACAGCTTGGCATTAAAGTGGGTGATGTAGTTAAGGTTGCCTTAGAAGCCCTAGAGGATGGTTTTGGTACGACGCTTTTATCAAGAGAGAAAGCGAAGCGTGCAGAGTCTTGGCAGGTATTGGAGAAAGCCTTTACTGAGCAAGAAACCGTTACTGGCTATATTATAGGTAAAGTACGCGGTGGTTTAACGGTTGATATCAACGGTATTAATGCGTTTCTACCTGGCTCTTTGGTTGATGTACGTCCACTTAGAGACACGGCGCACCTTGAAGGTCAAGAGCTTGAGTTTAAATTGGTAAAGCTTGATGCACCGACCAATAACATTGTTGTTTCACGCCGCGCTGTACTCGAAGAGTCTTACAGTGAAGAGCGTCAAAAGCTGCTTGAAAAAATGGAAGAAGGCATTGTCGTAAAAGGTGTGGTTAAAAACCTCACTGATTACGGTGCGTTCATTGAATTGGGCGGAATTGATGGCTTGCTTCACATTACTGATATGGCGTGGAAGCGTGTTAAGCATCCAAGTGAGTTGCTAAGCGTAGGCCAGGAAATCGATGTGAAAGTACTTAAGTTCGATAAAGAGCGCAGCCGTGTTTCTTTAGGTCTTAAGCAACTGCAAGCCGACCCATGGGAGCAGTTGATCGGCAATCATAAAGTCGGTGACAAGCTTAAAGCAAAAGTCACTAACCTTACCGATTACGGCTGCTTTGCTGAGCTGGATCAAGGTGTTGAAGGCTTGGTGCACGTATCAGAAATGGATTGGACGAATCGCAATATTCATCCATCCAAAGTGGTTCAAGTGGGTGACATCATTGACGTTATGCTACTCGATATTGATCAGCAGCGCCGACGTATCTCTTTAGGGATGAAGCAATGCTCTGAGAACCCATGGCAGCAATTTGCATCGACCTTTAATAAAGGTGATCGTCTATCTGGCCAAATCAAGTCGATTACAGACTTTGGAATCTTTGTTGGACTAGAAGGTAATATCGACGGCCTTGTTCATATGTCAGACTTGTCGTGGGATGAGCCGGGCGAAGAGGCGGTTAAGCGTTTCAGCAAAGGGCAACAGGTTGAGACGGTTGTTTTATCCGTTGATCCTGAGCGTGAGCGTATCGCGTTGGGTATTAAGCAAGTTGATTCAGATCCGTTTGCAGAGTATGCCGAAAGCCATCCTAAAGGAACGGTTGTTAAGGGCTCGGTTGTTTCTGTCGATGAGCGTCAAGCACTGGTCGGTCTAGCAGAGGGCGTTGAAGGAATTCTGAAGGTGTCAGAAATCTCCAAAGATCGCGTTGATAACTTGCCAGCACTCTATCCAGTAGGAACTGAGATTGAAGCCGCGATTATCAGTGTTGATCGTCGCAATCGCACTTTGAATTTGTCGGTGAAGCAGCTTTCGGATCAGGAAGAGAAGCAAGCAATTAAATCGGTTCAGGAGCAAGTGGTTCCTGAAGCGGCTGGCCCGACAACCATTGGCGACTTGATCAAAGCACAAATGAAGAAAAACACTAAATAAGCACCTGCGGACCGGGGTGCCATAGTTGTCGGGTTAGGTCTAACCCGACATTAACTTAAGTGGAGGAATAACATGACTAAATCAGAGCTTATTGAGCGCCTGATAGATCAGCACCCACAGCTTTCTGTTAAAGATGTTGAGCTTGCCGTGAAAACGATGCTTGATCATATGACAGAAGCGCTTTCTAGCGGTGATCGAATAGAGATTCGAGGTTTTGGCAGTTTCTCGCTTCACTACCGTGCTCCGCGAATTGGTCGCAACCCAAAAACAGGGGAATCGGTTTCATTGGACGCGAAATATGTTCCTCATTTTAAGCCAGGTAAAGAAATGCGCGATCAGGTCAACGATAGCCTGAATGCGAGTATGTAGACTCTAACCTATGGGAGGGTAGCGCGTGCGCTTAATTAAACGAATCATATTATTTATTGTGCTGTTATGCGTGTTGGTGATTGGTATTCTGTTCGCAATACATAACACAACACCTGTCACAATTGATTTGATTTTCTTCACCTTGCCTCAAGCAAGTCTTTCACTATGGTTGTTAGGCGCGTTTTTGGTTGGGGGTGTTCTGGGTGTTGTGCTTAGTTCATTTATTATTTTTTCACTGAAAGCAAAAATACACTTTTTGAAGAAAAATATTCAATCGGCTAAGTCGGAACTGGATAAGCTCAAAACATCTGGTGTCAAAGATCTGGTTTGACCCAAATGCTATGTTTCTATCGGCAGTGTATCGAACACTGCCTTTTTTATTGCAGATCTTCCGATGTTATAGGTAGGCTTTATGCAAAAAGACGCTAAACAAATTATTGTTGCTTTAGATTATCACAATGCTGCGGACGCGCTAGCAATGGCCTCTTCATTGAATCCTGATGATTGTCGAGTTAAAGTGGGTAAAGAGCTTTTTACATTGACAGGTCCGAGCATTGTTGAGGCACTGCAGGCAAAGGGGTTTGACGTTTTTTTAGATTTGAAGTTTCATGACATTCCCAATACAACGGCAATGGCGGTTAAGGCGGCGGCTGAAATGGGGGTGTGGATGGTGAATGTCCATGCATCGGGTGGTCGGCGAATGATGGAAGCTGCCAAAAATGCCTTAATGCAAGTCAATCAGCAGCAGACCCTACTGATTGCTGTCACGGTTTTAACGAGCTTAGAGCAGGTTGATTTAGCCGAAATAGGCTTGAATATCTCTCCCTTAGAGCAGGTTAAGCGGCTCGCGCTTTTGACAGAAGCATCAGGTCTTGATGGGGTTGTATGCTCCGCACAAGAAGCAAAAATGCTAAGAGAATGCATCTCACCGGACTTTGCTTTGGTGACGCCCGGAATTCGTCCTGCCAGTGCTGAAATCGGCGATCAAAAACGAGTTATGACGCCATTTGAGGCTGTTCAGTCTGGCAGTGATTACTTAGTCATAGGTCGTCCAATTACGCGCTCAGCGGATCCTCAAGCCATGTGTCGCTTGATCCAGGAAAGCCTTATTGTTTGATGTTTCGTTAATAAAATTTGAGAGACTATGCATTTCAGCTAGACAAAGAAATGCATATTTATTATATTGAACCTATCGGCAAGGGTTGCCGACATTTAACTTATAAGGACGTAAACATGAAAAAATCTCGCCTTTTATCCTGCGCGTTACTTGCTACTTCTCTTTTTGCCTCTTTATCCTTTGCATCTGATAAAATCAATTTAAACACAGCGTCCGCCTCTGAATTGGCAAATGCCCTGCAGGGTATAGGTGTGGCTCGTGCTGAATTGATTGTGGAGTACCGAGATGCAAAGGGGCCTTTTGTGTCCGTTGAAGAATTAACAGAAGTGAGCGGTATAGGTCCAGCAACGTTGGAAAGAAATCGTGCAATTTTGACGGTGTCTGACGAGGGCAGTAAAGAGTAGAGTGGGTTGGGGCACGGTGTTTACCGTGCCTTTTTCAAAGTACAAATGCCAAAACTACGGGGATAAAGAGCAGGCTTCCTATGTTGCCAATTAATACGATGGCCGCAACTAAATGTGGCTCTTGATTGTAGCGCTCGGAGACCATGTAGTTTAATACAGCGGGTGGAAGCGCTGCGAAAATCAACAAATAGCCAAAATGGGCGGGTTCAAGCTTAAAGAAGGGTTGCAGCAGTAAGGCCAAAATTAACCCAGAGGCTGGAGCGAGTATGGCACCCCATAATCCAATTTTCCAATGCGTAAAGTCAATGCTGGTCATGCGTACGCCTAGTGCAAAGAGCATAAGAGGGATAGCGATTTGCCCGAGCATGTCGATAAAGGTTTGTAATGCAGAAGGCAGGGTAAAATGACTGTAACTCCAAAAAATACCCGCAATTGTGGCGATAATCATTGGCATTTTGAGCAGATTGAGTAATTTGGTTTTATTGTCGAGAATATAAAGACCCAGTGTAAAATGAAGCAAATTCTCGACTAGAAATAGGACGACAGCTGCGGGTAAAGCGGCCTCACCAAATGCCAGAACAATGAGTGGAATACCAAGATTACCACTGTTCGTAAACATCATGGGAGGCAAAAAGGTTTTGGGCTTCACTCCAATGAGTCGGCATAGAGGCCAAATTAAAACACCCGAAAGAATGACAATGAGCCCCGCAGCCAACGCAAGAGGGTAGTAGTTTTGCAAATCAAAGCTTTCCGCTGACATGACCGAAAAAATGAGAGCGGGTGTGAAAATATCAATATTGATTTTGTTTGCGACAGCCATGTCAGTTGGGCGTTTACGAGCGTAAAAATAGCCAACACATACAATTGCAAGCAGTGGAAAGATGGTTTGAAAAATTCGCTCTGCAACCGAAAATGAGAAAATATCCATGATTTAAAAAAGCCGATAGAAAAAAGAAAACTATACGGCTTTGTTCAGAAAATACCAGCCTCATGGCTGTTGTCTCTTGAATTAATTGCCCTTACGGTCGGTTTTGTTCGATGGCCTTTGATTGCTGATCCAAAAGATACAGAATCGAGCGATATTCAATGCCACTGTGCTGTGTGAGTCCTATTTCACAGGTTCTGCTTGTTGAAGCCCCCATATCACAGGTTTGCACAGCCGTTTTTAATGTCCGCAATGAAGAGGCATTGAGTTCAGGATGGGTAAAGCCTTTATCGCCAGCAAAGCCGCAGCAGGTGATTTGATCTGGCAGCACAATATGTGATGCACAGCGACGACTGATTCGAATCAGCGCATCGGCTAGTCCCATTTTGACGGTGCTGCAGGTTACATGCACAGCGAGTTGCATTTCTTTTGCTTCAATATCAAGTTTGTTCAATACAAAACGGTCAATGAACTCGACGCTGTCAAAGATTTGCAAGCGTGGGTCAAGATTGTCTTTCATCCGCAGGCTGCAGGGGCTAGTGTCAGAAAAGATAGGAACAGTGCCATCTTGTGTGAGTTCAAGTAGCGTTGTGTTGAGTTCGTCAGATTTCAACTTCGCTGCTTCAAACAGGCCCTTGGATTCAAACGGCATCCCACAGCAAAGTTGCTCAATTTTGGGTGGAAAAATAACTTCAAATCCGGCTTTGGTTAAAAGGTTCAGTGTGACTTCATGGAGCGATCGGGTTTCTGTATCTTGTGATGATGTACCGAATGTCCGGCTGGCACAGCTCGCAAAATAAATAACCTTGCTACTCGGATTTGTCTGTGAGGGTAGCTCCCGTGCTTGAATTCTATTCGCGGCCCTTGGCATAGACGGTGACCAGGTTGGAACCTTCCCTTGTGATAGTCGTGTAATACCAGAAGAGGTTTTACGAAGAAAATTGGCTCCCAATACGCGTTGCGTCTGGTGTGCTACTGTCAACAATATGCGACCTGACGCTAAAAGCGTGGAAAAATTTTGTGCGAGCCAGTTGGCCTTTTTAGTCCAAGTAATATGGTTCTCAGCTCGAATAGCACGAGTTAAGTTACCCGTGTTAATGGAAACTGGACAGGTGTTTGCACATAGTCCGCAGGCTGCACAGGTTTCCTCCCCTTGGTATTGATAATCCGCTTCCAGACGCTTTAAACGCTCAGGGTTACTGCCTGTTCGACGCAATTCGGAAATCTCACGCCAAATGACTATTCTTTGTCGTGGTGTCAGTGTCAATGCTCTTGATGGGCATGAAGGTTCACAAAAACCACATTCAATGCACTTGTCTATCAATGGGTGTGCAGCGGGCATGGGTTTAAGGTTGGCTAGATGTACCTGAGGGTCTTCATTCAATAAAACGCCCGGATTGAGTAAGTTGTTCGGATCCAGTCGTTTTTTAAGGCTCCACATAAGTTGATAGGCATCCTTTCCCCATTCCCGTTCAACAAAGGGGGCCATGTTGCGGCCGGTACCGTGCTCCGCTTTCAAGGAGCCATCGTATTTATCGACAACCAAACGAGCGACATCCTCCATTAGCTGCTCGTAACGTTTAACTTCATCTTTGCTATCAAAGGATTGGGTAAAGACAAAGTGAAGATTGCCTTCTAATGCGTGCCCAAATATTAAGGCTTCATGATAGTTAAGTTGCTTGAAAATCGAGTGGAGATCTTCAACGGCATCCGCAAGTCGTTCAACTGGAAACGCGACATCCTCAATAATGACGGTCGTCCCAGTTAATCTTACGGCGCCTACGGCTGGAAACAGGCCTTTTCGAATTGCCCAAAATTCTGCACAGCGAGAAGGGTCTGTATAAAATTCAACTTGGGATGCCGTCTCGAATTGACTTAAGGTTGCAATAATTTCATTAATGGCTTGGTTAAGTTGATGTTCGTTGCTAGCACGGGTTTCAACAAGAAGTGCAGCTGCGTTTGGGTTAAGGTCAGATATAAAGTCAGGCATTCCGGGCTTATGCATGACTGAGGTGAGTCCGGCGCGGTCAATAAGCTCCACTGCAGCAACGGGTGTATGTTTTAGAGCGGCAACGGCTTCGCAGGTAACGCGTACACTGTTAAAAAAAATGAGTGCTGACGCTTTGTGGGGATGTTCCTCAACGGTGTTGTAGGTGATTTCAGAAATAAATCCAAGCGTACCTTCTGAACCAATCATTAAATGCTGAAGAATATCAATTGGATCGGTAAAGTCGATCAGGGAATTGATTGCATACCCCGTGGTGTTTTTTAGTCTATACTTATGCTTAATTCGTTCTGTGAGTGCTTGATTAGCAAGTGTTTGTTCTGCCAATAAGCTTAGCTCATTTAACAGGGTTGCGTGTGATTGTTTAAATGCCTGAATCGAATCAGGGCATGCTGTGTCAAGTAGGCTACCGTCAGCAAGGATTAAACGCATTGACTTTAGCGTTTGGTAACTGTTTTGCGCTGTTCCACAACACATACCACTGGCATTGTTTGCAGCAATCCCCCCAATTTTTGCTGCATTGATGGAGGCTGGATCAGGCCCTATCTTACGTTGAAAGGGGAGCAGGTATTTATTTGCATTTCCGCCAATAACACCCGGTTGCAACGAAATTTGCATGGTATCTTGCGAAATTTTGTAGCCATCCCAGCCGTCAGCAAGCACAATAAGAACAGAGTCTGTGATCGCTTGTCCGGATAAACTCGTGCCAGCAGCTCTGAAGGTTACTGATATTCTGTGCTTATTTGCTGCTTTTAAAAGTTGTTGTATTTCCGTTTCTGAAGTGGCTTGAACAACGATTTGAGGTACGAGACGATAGAAGCTTGCATCTGTTCCATACGCAAGCGTACGTAAGGGGTCGGTGATAAGGCGCGATAGAGGGATAAATGAACTGATATCATCAAAAAAGGGTTGAAAGTGCGTATTCATTGACGTTCCTGAACAATTAATTGGTAATACCAATTTACATTTATTATGGTTTAACTTTATTCTTTATGTTTGGTTTCGTCAATCCATTCAATAAATATAGTGCTTTTCTGTGTTTCTATGTTTTACTTATTGGTAATACCAATTTTATACGGGGTGTGTAAGTAAGGTTGATGGGGTATCTTAGAGTGAAACAGCCAAAAATTTCAGATGTGATCATGCAACAAATGGAAGCGATGATCTTAGAAGGTGCGCTTAAGCCTGGTCAGCGTTTGCCGCCTGAGCGAGAATTGGCATTAAGGTTCGAAGTGTCAAGGCCGTCTGTTCGTGAAGCTGTGCAGAAAATGGTGGCAAAGGGGTTGTTGAGCAGTCGGCAAGGGGGAGGGACCTATGTAACCGAGCGCTTAGGCGAGAGTTTGTCAGATCCATTGTTGGATTTGTTTAAACACCACCCAGAAGCTCAATATGATTTACTTGAGTTTCGTCATGCGCTTGAAGGTGTGTCAGCTTACTACGCGGCCATGCGGAGCACAGCGGCTGATAAGCGTGAAATTCGTAAGTGCTACGAGGACTTGCAGCGCTATCATGATGAAAAAGCCTTTGATAAAGAAGTCATGGCGGATGTCGATTTCCATCTAGCGATAGCGGCGTCAACACATAATATGGTCTTGCTGCATATGATGAGAGCTTTATTTACGCTGTTGCGACACCACATAGGTGATAACCTGAAAAATATCTATCCAAAAGATAACTGGAGATCTAGCATTCATTCTCAGCACGGTGTTTTGCTGGAGGCCATTGAGAATGGCGAGCCCGAAAAAGCTCGAAAGGCAGCCCATGATCATCTTATGTTTGTTGAAGAGGCGCTTTTGGAGCAAGGGCGGGAAAATACACGTCTTGAAAGGTCACTGCGGCGTTCTTCATTAACCGATGTAGATGAGTCTTAATGAAAACTTTTGTATTTTTACTACAAAAATAGCCTTTAACTCTTAAGCTGACGTCAATATTTGGTATCTTATAGACAGTTATTCCATTATTGCGTAGTATTACTACACGAAATTACCAAAAAAAACTGTGCAATGCAGCATGAAAACATGCCTAAGGGCGTCTAGTCTTTCAAAACACGGTTAAAAACTGACTGGAGAATAACAAAGTGCAAGATATCATCGACGATGTAGATCCAATTGAAACTCAGGAATGGCTTGAAGCCCTCGAGTCGGTTGCGAAAAATGAGGGCAGTGATCGGGCTCGCTATCTGTTGAAAAAACTTGGCCATAAAGCCTCAGAAATAGGTCTAGGTGCGGCGGGAACATTAACTACGCCTTACCGTAACACGATCAATCCGCGTGACGAAGCTCGTATGCCGGGTGATTTGTTTATGGAGCGTCGCATACGCTCATTTATCCGCTGGAACGCGATGGCAATGGTGATGCGTGCCAACAACAATAGCGATGCGTTGGGCGGCCATATATCAAGCTTTTCATCCTCAGCAACTCTTTATGATATTGGTTTTAACTATTTCTTTCATGGTCCAGAAGGTGACCGTGAGTCGGATATGGTGTTTTTCCAAGGGCACATTTCTCCAGGAATCTATGCTAGAGCGTATCTAGAAGGGCGCTTGACAGAAGAGCAGATGGATAATTTCCGCCGTGAAGTTGATGGAAATGGTTTATCTTCCTATCCACACCCATGGTTAATGCCGAATTTTTGGCAGTTCCCAACCGTATCGATGGGTCTCGGTCCAATTCAGGCGATTTACCAAGCACATGTCATGCGCTATTTGTCAGCGCGTGACTTGGTCAAACGTGGAAACCGTAAAGTCTGGGCATTCCTTGGCGATGGCGAGTGCGATGAGCCAGAATCCTTGGGTGCAATTTCATTGGCTGGACGTGAGCAGCTCGAAAACTTGGTTTTCGTTGTTAACTGTAACTTGCAGCGCTTGGATGGCCCCGTTCGTGGTAACGGTAAAATTGTACAAGAACTCGAATCCATTTTCCGTGGTGCGGGTTGGAACGTCATCAAGTGTCTATGGGGACGTCATTGGGATCCTTTGTTTGAAAAGGATTCGAAAGGGTTGCTGCAAAAGCGCATGGATGAAGTGGTTGATGGTGAGTTGCAAAATTATAAAGCCAACGGCGGCGCTTACACGCGTGAACATTTCTTCGGAAAATACCCTGAGCTGCTAGAAATGGTCAGTGATATGACCGATCAGGATATTATGAATCTGAACCGTGGTGGCCATGACCCGTACAAGGTGTATGCGGCTTACAATGCGGCCATGAATCACAAAGGACAGCCTACCGTTATCTTAGCGCAAACTGTTAAAGGCTATGGTACTGGTAAGTCAGGAGAGGCGAAAAACGATACGCACTCCATGAAGAAAGTGGCACTGGATGATCTAAAAGCCTTCCGTGACAACTTTAATATTCCGCTTACCGATGATCAGCTCGAAGATCTTCCTTACTACCGTCCATCACCTGACTCACCTGAAATGAAGTACATGTTCGAGCGACGCAAGCAGCTAGGTGGTTTCTATCCTGCGCGACGTAATGAGTTCCAGCAGTTGGAAACACCTGACCTTGAGGTCTTCAGTGGACAACTCAAAGGGACCGGTGAGCGTGAAATTTCAACTCAAATGGCTCTGAACCGTGTTCTAAGCACTTTGGTGAAAGACAAGAACATTGGTAATCGCATTGTTCCGATTGTACCAGACGAGGCCCGTACCTTTGGTATGGAAGGTATGTTCCGCCAGTTAGGTATCTATACGTCTCAAGGGCAACGCTACACGCCTCATGATCGTGATCAGATCATGTTTTACAAAGAGTCTAAAACTGGACAAATCCTAGAAGAAGGTATCAACGAGTCTGGTGCATTTAGTGCTTGGTTGGCTTGTGCGACTTCGTACAGCAACAACAACTGCCCAGTGATTCCTTTTTACATTTTTTACTCTATGTTTGGATTCCAGCGTGTAATGGATCTGACATGGGCAGCGGGCGACTCTCAAGCGCGTGGCTTCTTGATCGGAGCAACCTCAGGTCGTACGACGCTTAATGGTGAAGGTTTGCAGCACCAGGACGGTCACAGCCATCTTATGGCTCAAATGATCCCGAACTGTGTAAGCTATGATCCAACCTATGGTTATGAGTTGACAGTCATTGTTCAAGATGGCTTGAAGCGCATGTTCCATGATCAAGAAAACAAGTTTTACTACATCACGACTTTGAATGAAAACTACACTCACCCAGATATGCCAACGGGTGCTGAGGAAGGAATCATTAAAGGGATGTATTTGTTAGATGAAGGGAAAAAAGCTGACCTTAAAGTTCAATTAATGGGCTGTGGTTCGATCCTTCGTGAAGTCAGAGAAGCTGCACTGATTCTGCGTGATGAGTTTGGTGTGGAATCAGATGTATGGAGTACTACTTCTATCAATGAACTGCGTCGCGATGCGATGGCTGTTTACCGTTGGAATTTCCTCCACCCAGAAGAAGCGCCGCGTGAGTCGTTTATTGAGCAATGCTTAAAAGGCCATGAAGGTCCAGTGATTGCATCAACTGACTATATGCGTATGTATGCTGATCAGTTGCGCGAATACATTCCACGCCGTTATAAAGTATTGGGTACAGATGGTTTTGGTCGCTCTGATACGCGTGCGAAACTGCGCGAATTCTTCGAAGTGAATCGCTATTATGTCGTTGTTGCAGCTTTAAAAGCCCTGCAGGAAGAAGGCAAACTGGAGGCTTCAGTCGTCGCCAAAGCCATGCAGAAGTTTAATATTAATCCTGAAAAACCGGCTCCTTGGACCGTGTGATAACAGGCACTTCTGATAGGTTAAGCGAGAGGATATTATTGTGAGCAAACTGACAGTTACAATTCCTGACCTAAGCGGTGCATCAGATGTTGATGTTATCGAAGTGTTGGTCAAAGTGGGTGATCGTGTGAATGAAGGCGATAGCCTTATCGCACTTGAAACGGATAAAGCGTCTATGGAAGTGCCTTCAACCGCTTCCGGCGTGATCACAGCTTTTCATGTTAAAGAGGGTGATCAGGTTAATGAAGGCGACTTACTGCTAGAACTTGAAGTCGAATCGTCAGCGGCACCAGAAGTTTCCGTGGCAAAGGAAGACGTGAAAGAGCCCGTGGTAGTTGCACCGGTGGCCAGTCCGGCACCCGTTGCCGCGTCTACTTCTGTTGAAAAGGTTTTAATTCCTGATTTAAGTGGCGCTTCTGATGTAGATGTCATCGAAGTGCTAGTAAAAGTCGGCGACAGTGTTAACGAAGGCGATAGCCTTATTACACTGGAGACAGATAAGGCTTCGATGGAAGTTCCAGCGCCATCATCCGGGGTTATTAAAGCTTTGCACATTAAAGAAGGTGATAAGGTTAACGAAGGTGACTTGTTAATCGAGCTTGAGAGTGCTTCAGCTACTGTAGCTACTGTAGCTGCAGTGGCTGAAGCTACAGTTCCTTCTGCAGTGACTACAGAAGCGGCGCCTGCGCCTGCTGCAGCTGTTGTGTCTTCTGATGTGCAATCAGTCTTGATCCCAGATCTCAGTGGCGCTTCAGATGTTGATGTCATTGAAGTTCTAGTAAAAGAGGGTGATAGCATCAATGAAGGCGATAGCCTGATTACTCTAGAGACTGATAAAGCGTCGATGGAAGTTCCTGCTCCCTTTGGTGGAGTGATCACTTCCATGAAGATTAAGGTGGGCGACAAGGTTAACGAAGGTGACTTGCTGCTTGAGGTGGAGGTTAAGGGGGCTGCATCAGTTGCGACTGTTGCGGCATCACCAGCACCAGCACCAGCACCTGCTGCATCGGCGCCGAGCGCGCAGGCTCCTTCTGTCGCTAAGACTAGTGCTCCAGTTGATTTAGCCAATCTTGAAAAGTCCAATCGTCAAGTGCATGCTGGGCCAGCGGTACGGGCTTTGGCACGCGAGTTTGGGGTTGATTTGTCTCGCGTGACAGGTACAGGATCCAAAGGACGTATTCTTAAGGAAGACGTGCAGCTCTATGTCAAAACGACATTGAAGCAGTTGAGCGAGAAGCCGCAATCAGCTCCAGCGCTTGCCAGTGGTTCAGGGATACCTGCTATTCCGGCTGTCGATTTCAGTAAGTTTGGTGAAATCGAAATGGTTAAGTTGAATAAAATCGATAAGGTGACGCGTGATAATATGTCGCGTTGCTGGTTGAATATTCCTCATGTAACCCAGTTTGATGACGCGGATATCACGGCTCTGGAAGCTTTCCGTAAAGAAGTTAAGGATGAGGCACTGAAATCTGGCGTTAAGTTGACTCCTTTGCCTTTCTTGATCAAAGCCTGTGCAATCGCTCTCAAGCGTCATCAGAAGTTCAATGCGTCTTTGCATGCTGATGGTGAGCATATTGTGTATAAAAAATATGTAAACATTGGCTTGGCTGTTGATACGCCAAATGGACTCATGGTTCCTGTCATCAAAGATGCGGATCAAAAGTCTGTGTATGAATTGTCAAAAGAGTCAGTTGAGTTAGCTGGAAAAGCAAAAGATCGTAAGTTGAAGCCAAATGAGATGCAGGGCGCTTGCTTTACGATCTCTAGCTTAGGTGGAATTGGCGGTAAAGGGTTTACGCCGATTGTAAATGCGCCTGAAGTAGCCATTTTGGGTGTGTCTAAAGCCGATATTCAGCCTCGCTGGAATGGAAAAGAGTTTGAGCCTCGTTTGATGCTGCCTTTGTGCTTGTCCTATGATCATCGTGCAATTAACGGTGGGGATGCAGGCCGGTTCTTAACCGACTTGAATGCACTGTTGAGTGATATTCGACGCTTGTTACTCTAAGGTAAACTCCCTTTGAAAAAGGCTCCTTTGTGGAGCCTTTTTTGTTTGCCCTGTGAAGCTGGTAACCCCATCAGGCTAAAATCTGAGTCACCTTGCTGGGGAGGGAATGTTTGCTGGTCTAAAGACAAGACCTAAAGACCTAAAGACCTAAAGACTTAAAGACTTAAAGATCGAAAGACGTGGGATGGTAGGGGCAGTGAGAGGATTCAGAAATGAAAAAGCTCCGACTAGCGGAGCTTTTATATAAAGGATCTTAGATTATTGCTTTTTATCTTTTAGACGCTCTTCCCAGAAGGTCGCATTCTTGATGCCAAGCTTCACTGGGTCGAAGGTGATTGGACCACCTGCTTTTTTCTGAGCTTCATAGTCTCTTAGTGCGATCATAGTCGGCTTCGCAACGAAGAAGATAATGATGATACCTACAATGTTAATCCAAGCCATGAGGCCTACACCAACGTCACCTAAGTCCCAAATATAACCAGCACTGTTAACGGTGCCGTACGCCACCATAAACATGATGACAAGCTTAACGATGGTTAATGGGATGTTGATTTTGAATAGGCTGTTCAGATACGCAACATTGGTTTCAGCAATGTAGTAGTAAGCCAAGATAGTGGTGAAGGCAAAGAAGAAGAGTGCAAACCCTACAAACATTGGGCCTATGTTACCAAAGACACTTAACAGTGCCATCTGAGTGAAGGCTGCAGATCCAATAACAGTTGATGCATCAACGTTTTGTACAATGAACTGGCCTGCTTCGAGCGTGCCTTGGACGTTGTACTGTTGTGTGATCAAAATCATGAACGCTGTTGCAGAGCAAACGAACAGTGTATCAACATACACAGAAAATGCTTGCACGAGACCTTGCTGTGCTGGGTGATCAACTTCCGCTGCAGCAGCTGCATGAGGGCCAGTACCTTGTCCAGCTTCGTTTGAGTAGATACCACGCTTCACACCCCAGCCAATCGCGGCACCAAAGCCTGCTTGAGCTGTGAAAGCGTCAGACAGAATTAAGCCAAAAATGCCAGGCAGTTTGTCGAGGTTTAAGAAGATAATGATCAAGGCCATAACGATATAACCGAGGGCCATGAAAGGAACAACGATCTGTGTAAAGTGAGCAATGCGCTTAATACCACCAAAAATGATAAACGCAAGTACGATCAATATAACCGCCAAGGCAATCAGCTTGTTCGTGCCGACTTCACCATAACTGCTACTGACCATGTTGCCATCACCAAAAACCTGAGTGAAGGCATTACCTACCGCGTTGGCTTGGATTCCGGGTAAGAACACACCGCACGCAATAATTGCAGAAATAGCAAAGAGAACCCCTAACCAGCGCCAACCTAGGCAACGGTCAAAGTAATAGGCGGGTCCACCGCGATACTGGCCATTATCGTTAACCTTGTAAATTTGACCTAGGGTTGATTCTGCATATGCGGTACTTGCACCTAAGAAAGCAACCACCCACATCCAGAAGATTGCACCGGGTCCACCAAAACCAATCGCTGCAGCAACACCCGCAATATTACCTACACCCACACGACCGGAGAGGGAAACTGCAAGTGCTTGAAATGAAGAGATGCCCTGTGCAGATTCACGTGAGCTAAACAGCAAACGCCACATTTCTTTAAAGTGGCGAACTTGTGCAAACCGGGTAAGAATTGAATAGAACAAGCCTGCGCCCAAGCAGAGGTAGATGAGAGCATTGCTCCAAATATAGCCATTGAGCGTATTAACAAGTGTTTCCATTGTTAGTTCCTGGTTCATTATTGTTGTTAAATCAGCTAAACGCTGAAGCCGGATATTTTCCTACAACATATATCTAATATCTATCAATAACACTATATAATATGGCTAAATATGCCTTTATTACGATATTATTTCCTGTTTTTTGATTTAAAAACAGGATAAAAAAGTAAGCAATATGAGTTGCTGATAAAAATGTTATGGTTGAATCAGTTTTTAATCTATGTAATACAATGGCTTAGAATGGGTGTGCTTCGTTACAGCTCGTTTGGTTTGAATGTTGGTAGTGTTTCTCCGATTCAGTTAGTGAGGTCTGAGTCATAAAGGGGAAACACAATTCATGTAAGCGTGAAGTATTCGATGTGTGTGGGAGGTCGATATCCACATCAAGCATGTGAATATCGACGAGATGTAAAGCTTAGAGGCTTAGTGCAGCAATGCCCGCTTTCGCAATCTGAGCGTCTTCGTTTGATTTAACACCTGACACACCGACAGCGCCAATCACTTGGTTATCGACAATAACAGGAACCCCACCTTCAAGTGTGGCGCTAATAACAGGGGCTGATAAAAACGCATTGCGCCCTGCATTGATCATATCTTCATACACCTTTGTTTCACGTCGACCGAGGGCAGCCGTTCTGGCTTTTTCGATGGCGATATAGGATCCGACAGGTGCGCATGCTTCGGTACGCTGCATCGCCAGCAAATGGCCACCGTCGTCAACGATAGCAATGGCGACGGCCCATTGGTTGTCATTCGCCTCTTGTGCGGCTGCAGCCAAAATCTGTTGGGCATCTGCAAGCGATAAAGCGTGTTTAGTGTACATATAGAAAAACTCCTAATAAGGTTATTTGTGATCGTTTAGGGCACGTTCGAGAATTTCAATCCAGTGCAAAACAGGTGTTCTGTCTGCAGAATTGAGGTGTGTTTGGCAGCCAATATTAGCTGTTGCAATAACATCTGGCTGTTCTTTTTCCAAGGCATCAAGCTTGTTGTCTCGTAATTGTATAGACAATTTGGGTTGAGTAATAGAATAGGTTCCTGCAGATCCGCAACATAAATGGCTATTTTCGACGTGAGTTAATGAAAATCCAAGATTTTTAAGTAGAGACTCAACTTTGCCATTCAGTTTGAGTGCATGCTGAAGTGTGCAGGGGCAGTGGAAGGCGATCCGAGCGTTGGTGTCGGGTTTAAGCGTTTCCAAATTTTCGTTTAGTAAAACCTCAATAAGATCCACACTGAGTTCGGAAATGCGTTTTGCTTTGTGCGCATAGTCAGTATCATGCTTAAGTAGATGGCCATAGTCTTTAATAAAGGCACCGCAGCCACTCGCCGTTTGAATAATGCCTTCTGCTCCCGCGTCAATGCTTGGCCACCAAGCATCGATGTTTTTCTTGGCTCTTTCCAAAGCCCTTTCATGCGCATTTAAATGATAATCTACCGCACCACAGCAGCCTGCTTCTCGAATACTGACAAGATTTATGCCAAGTCTATCCAATACACGTGCTGCCGCTGCATTGGTGTTAGGTGACAAGCTTGGCTGAACACAGCCTTCTAGTACTAAATAGGTTCGAGTGTGAAGGGTATCGGGTCGATTCAGTTTTTTTGTCGGTGCCGCAAGGGGAATTTTGTATTTTAGGGCCTTAGGTAAAATTGGACGTAGCCATTGTCCTGTTTTGAGTAGAGGAGTAAACACGATTGGATTTGGAATGACGTGTCTAAGGGTATTACGTGTAAATTTTTCAACAAGTGGACGTCCAACCTTGTCTTCAATGGCGGCTCTACCTATGTCTAAAAGTGTATGGTACTCCACACCTGAAGGGCAGGTGGTTTCGCAGTTACGACAGGATAAACAACGATCAAGGTGCTGTTGTGTTTCTCGACTGATGTCGGCTCCTTCTAAAAAGTTTTTAATTAAATAAATGCGTCCTCTTGGTCCATCTAGTTCATCTCCCAGCAGTTGATAGGTGGGGCAGGTTGCTGTGCAGAAGCCACAGTGTACGCAACTGCGTAAAATCTCTTCGGCCTCTTTAGCACGAGGCAATTTTTTAGCTTCATCAGACAGGTTTGTTTGCATGTGGCTCTCTCTTTTAATAATCGCTATACATGCGGCCGAGATTGAATAGTTGAGTTGGATCCAGTTGCGCTTTCAGTCGTTGGTGGTAGCGCATTAATAGCGTTGGCAACGGGTGGAAAGGTGTCGTCGTAATACCCGGTGTAAAAGCCGTGGCGTGTCCACCAAGCTGAGCGACGGCTGTTCGAATGGCTTCGGGTGACTGTGATGTTTTTAGCCAGCGCTGAGCACCGCCCCAGTCAAGAATTTGCTCACCCGGAAGGGTGAGTGCCTGACTTTGAGAGGGAACTGAACATCGCCAAAGCAAACCAGAATCCTTAAAGAAAGGAAGTTGATGCTCTTTTAGGTTTAGCCAAAAGTTTGGATCAATGGCACTGCCATTTAATTGATTTGAAAAGGTTTTGACGGAGCTGTCGCCACCCTCAAGCCTTAAATAAAGGGTGTCATTAAAAAAGCAGGCAGCGGTTAAGGGGAGCGAGGCTTGCCCCCATTTTTCTAAGCAAGCGAGCGCATCCTTTTGAGATATTTGAAGTGATAGGTGCTGCTGATGTTTCGGTTTAGGTAAGACTTTCATCGATACTTCGGTGATAAGGCCGAGGCATCCGTAGCTTCCTACCATGAGTCGTGAGACATCATAGCCCGCAACATTTTTCATCACCTCTCCACCAAATCGTAATAACTTACCCTGTCCGGTGATGACTTTGGTACCCAAGACAAAATCACGAACGGATCCAGACCAAGGTCTGCGTGGTCCAGAAAGACCCGCTGCAACCATGCCGCCGACGGTGGCTGCTTCCCCAAAATGAGGTGGCTCAAACGCCAGCATTTGCCCTTTTTCGTCTAAGATGCTCTCTAACTCGGCTAAAGGCGTACCCGCGCGAACGGTAACGACCAGCTCAGTAGGATCATAACTCACAATCCCAGAGTGTGCTTTGGTGCAGATGGTTGATGCATCCACAGGGCGGCCTAGGAAGGACTTGGTGTTGCCACCTTGTATGCTGAGGGATTTTTTTTCAGAGAGAGCTTGATGGATTTGTTCCAATAATAAGGCTTCAGATGTCGCTGAAGGGCGCTCACCTGGGCGATAGGGAGAGTCATGTGCATGAGACGGTGCTAGGGTCATTAGAAACGCTCCAGTTCAGGAAAGGGGAGTTCGCCATGGTGAATATGCATTTTTCCGAACTCAGCGCAACGATGTAGGGTTGGAATGTTTTTTCCTGGGTTTAGCAAAGTTTTTGGGTCAAAGGCTGCTTTCACCGCGTGAAATACTTCAATTTCATCGTTATTAAATTGTGAGCACATTTGATTGATTTTTTCACGGCCAACACCATGCTCGCCCGTTATAGAGCCTCCAACTTTAACGCATAGTTCTAAAATCTTACCGCCCAGTGCCTCGGCCTTTTCTAATTCTCCGGGTTGGTTTGCATCAAATAGAATCAACGGATGCATATTGCCATCCCCTGCATGGAAGACATTAGCAACGGCTAGACCGTACTCTTCGGATAAGGCTTGGATGCCCGTCAGGACGTTGGGGAGTTCTCGGCGAGGGATGGTGCCATCCATACAATAGTAGTCAGGAGAAATACGACCAACGGCTGGAAAGGCATTTTTACGTCCCGCCCAAAAACGTTGGCGTTCAGCCTCATCCTTTGCCATTTGAATAGCGGTTGCGCCGGAGTTTTCGAGCACAGAGCGAACGATTTGACAATCTTCGTCAACGTCAGACTCAACGCCATCGAGTTCGCAGAGTAAAATGGCTTGTGCGTCGATTGGATATCCTGCGTGGATAAAGTCTTCAGCCGCTTTAATGGCAAGGTTGTCCATCATTTCAAGACCGCCTGGAATGATGCCTGCCGCAATAATATTGCCAACGGCCTGGCCTGCTTTGCCAATGTCATCAAAGCTGGCCATTAATACCTTTGCAACCTTGGGTTTGGGTAAAAGCTTCACCGTGACCTCAACCACAATACCGAGCATCCCCTCAGAGCCCGTAAATAAAGCGAGGAGGTCAAAGCCCGCAGTGTCAAGAGCATCGCTGCCCAGCGTTAAAAACTCACCTTCAACGGTAATAATATTGATTTTTAGAAGATTATGTACGGTTAATCCGTATTTGAGACAATGAACCCCTCCTGCGTTTTCGGCAACATTACCACCAATTGAACAGGCAATTTGTGACGAGGGATCCGGTGCATAGTAAAGACCATACGGAGCACTCGCTTCTGAAATGGCAAGATTTCGAACACCGGGTTGCACACGGGCAAAGCGACCTTCTGGATTGATTTCAAGAATTTTGTTTAGTTTTGCCAGAACCAGCAATACGCCTTGCTCAATAGGCAGTGCGCCCCCAGAAAGCCCAGTGCCTGCACCTCTTGCCACAACAGGAGCGCCAAAGTCATGACAAATCTTCATGATCTTCTGAACTTGGTCAACGGTTTCTGGTAAGACCACAAGCAAGGGTTTTGTGCGATAGGCTGACAGACCATCGCATTCATAGGGTGCTAAGTCTTCGTCTTTGTAAAGAAGATGAAGACTGGGCAAGTGTGCGATCAGCTCTTGTACCAGAGCTGATCGATCTACACGCGGTAATTTTCCATCAATACGTTCATCATGCAAGATATTCATTGCGTTCACCTAAAGTTGGGTTACAGCAATCTTGGTATCTGAAGTGCATTAGGTCAATAAATTCAGCCTCTGGTCTGACCAGTAATTGATAGCCTCCGTTGGTTAGGGTATGGGTAAAGTCCTTTGAGCAAGTGTTTTAAGCGTTACATAATCTATTTTGCCGGTTCCAAGTAGCGGTAATGTGTCAACGTATTGTATTTCACGAGGCACCGCGATCTCACTCACCCCCGATGCTTGTGCATGCTTCAAGAGTTGATCTTTCGTGAGGGTTGGGTCGGTTGTGAATAGCACCAAAGCTTCGCCTTTTCGGGTATCGGGTCTAGAGGAGACGGCATGGAGCTTGTCGGGTGAAACCGCATAGGCAAGAGTTTCTGCAACTTCTAAGCTAATCATTTCACCCGCGAGTTTCGCAAAGCGCTTTAATCGACCAATGATTGCGATGTATCCATCGTTATCTATTTCAACAATATCGCCTGTTTCGTACCAGCCGTCACCTACACTGGACGTGGGAGGTTGTAGAATGCCGGGTTGATCCACTTTTAAGTAGCCGGACATCACATTGGGTCCTCGTACATGCAGCGCGCCGCCTTGTTCAATGCCTTCTATGGGCGTGATGCGAGACTCAATCAAGGGAAGAAACTGTCCGACGCTCCCATAGCGATAGGCCATCGGAGTGTTCACGGCCAATACGGGTGCGGTTTCGGTTGTGCCGTAGCCTTCAAATACACGCAGACCAAACTTATCGAACCAAAGATTGCGCACAGAGTCCGTTAGTTTTTCAGCTCCCGCAACCACATAGCGTAAGCGGTGGAAGTCATAGGGGTGTGCGTATTTTCCATAATGATTTAAGAAAGTAGAGGTGCCAAATAGGATTGTACATCCTCGATCATAGGATAATTCTGGAATTATTCGATAATGCAGGGGAGTTGGATACAAAAATAGGCTCATCCCCGATAGAACAGGCAAAAGAGCACCTGCCGTTAAACCAAATGAGTGAAAGATAGGTAAGGCATTAAACACCTTGTCGTAGACTGAAAAGTCAGTTACTGCCCGTATTTGGTTAATGTTGGCCATGATGGCACGGTGAGAGAGAACAACCCCTTTGGGTTTGCCTTCAGAGCCTGATGTGTACAAAACAACTGCGGTGGATTCCGTGGAGGCAGGCTTCTCAAAGGATAAGGGGCGATGAAGTGCCCAGCCCACCAGCCATAATTTGTCTGCAAGCGTGATGCTGGCACGAATATCCTCTAAGTAATGAAAGGTGATTCCGCGCAATTGAGCTATTTTATCCTCAAGCTTTGCTTGCTCTATGAAGGCCTTAGAGGTGATGATTTTTGTCACTTTGGCTACGTCGCAGGCAGATTGTAGTGCCTCGACTCCTGCTGTGTAGTTCAGTAGGGCTGGGACGCGTTGTCGAGCGGTCATGCCAAAAATCAACCCAAGGGTCGGAGCAAGATTCGGTAATAGAACACCGATATTTTCGTGTTCACTTGAAAATGCTTCCGTTTTTTTTCCAAGCATTAACGCCATTTTGAGCAGGTCGTTGTAGGAGTATTCAATTTGCTTGATATCTTCAACCAGCTTACGACGCTTACCGTACAGTTTGCTTGCGTGGCATAGAGAGGAAAAGAGCGTTTCAGGTTTGCGCGAAGTGAAAATCATCTCTTGCATCACGCGTCTGAGGGCTTCTCCTGCTCTTTTTCGACGTAGCTTTGCACTTTCACCCTCAGGCATTGTGAAGGGGCGTGTAGGTAAGAAGGTTAAGCTGAGCTTGGGAAAGAGTTGTCGTGGGTGCTTGCCTGACAGTCTGGAAAAATACGTGCGTGAAGCGCCGTCGATGCACACGGGTAGCAGTGTTGCTTGTGCCTTAGCCGCGACAAAAGCGGGGCCTTCGTATATTTTCATTAAGGAACCTGTCTGGGTGATACGCTTCGGGGAAGATCACAACGGGTCTGCCAGACTCGATAAGTCTAATGACGGTTTTCATTGCCATCGGGTGGGCAGGGTCGACTAAGACAAATTCAACTTTGGAAAGAAAAAAACGGAAAAAAGGATTGGCGCTGACATCAGAGTGCACGACAAAGACGGGTTTAATCGGTAAGTAGAGCGCCAGTAACATACCGTCAATAAAAGACTGATGATTTGCAATAATCAGCAAACGCGGTTGTGAGAAATCAACGCCTTCTTGTTGGTGAAGTGTTAATTTGAATAAGCGTTCAAAAATTGTCCTTAAAAGGTATTCCGTTATCCTGCGTATCATAATGGTCTTTAGCATCAAATTGGGGGTTAAAGAAATGTTGTCTCAATACTGGCGTTTTAGTCTTTGTAAGTTGACCCGATTTGTCAAGTTTGGTTCATAAATGTCCTCAGTGTCTTTGCGTACAATTCTGGTCTGACCAGTTTTAAAAGCTGGATTGCGTTTAGCGTTTATAATTCCTGAACAGATCAAGCTATGATGGTGGAAATAGGATCATACTCGCCCTCTTGGTTGTACCGGGTGCATCGAGGTATTTATGTCAAAAACAACGGCACAGGTTGCTGATCAGGTGGCAGAGAAAATTGAAACGCTGATCTTAGATGGTGTGTTAAGCGTCGGGCAGCGTTTGCCTTCTGAACGACGTTTAACCGAAAAGCTGGCTGTTTCGCGTTCTGGCTTACGAGAGGGGTTAAAGCTACTAAGGGCGCGCGGTATTATTCGAACGGAACAGGGTAAGGGCTCTTATGTTGCGCCTCTGCTAAACGGACCCTCCAGTCCCTTAATGCATTTGTTTAGCGATCATCCCCGCACCCTGTATGATTTGCTAGAGGTTCGTGCTCTCTTAGAGGGTGAGTCTGCGCGTCTGGCCGCGATGAGAGCTACAGACGCCGATATGATTATGATTCGTCGGCGCTATGTGGAGTGGGCAGAGGCTCATAAAGGGGGTAAGGCACTTAAGCCCCAGGAACATGCTCGTTTAGATCATGCTTTTCATCTGGCTATTTGTGAGGCTTCCCACAATCCCGTACTCGTGCAAACACTGCAATCGCTGACAGACTTAATGATTAGCTCAGTGTTTGCCTCTGTAAATAATTTGTACCATCGCCCTGCTGCTATGTGTCAAATTAATAAGCAGCATGCAAGTCTGTTTGACGCTGTTATTGATAAAGACCCCGAGAGCTCAGAGGGCGGCAGTGGATCACATTCACAGTATTCGAGACAGTCTGTATGAAATTGAAGCTGAAGAACAGCGTTTAATACGAGCATCCATGCGTTTAAATGGATGGTAATTGTTATAGAGGATTGAAGTGTATGTTGCAGGGCTTATTTATTTTATTGTTGTGTCAGTTGCTGGGTGAGCTTTTGATGATGGCCATCAATGCACCTATTCCCGGACCAGTTGCTGGAATGCTTATCTTGTTGGTAGGTTGATGATTCTAGGGCGCGTGCCAGATGGTTTGCGTTTGACAGCGACAGGTTTGATTTCGCACCTTTCCTTGTTATTTATTCCCGCAGGCGTTGGCTTGATGGTCTTTGCTGATCAGATAAAACAACAATGGTGGATCATATTGGTGGCACTTTTGGTCAGTACATTTTTGACCCTGATCGTGGCGGCGTGGGTGATGGAAAGGTTTAAGTCAAAGGAAGGTCAGGATCATGGAGTTAACTAAGTTCTGGGTCTATTTTTCAGCGCAGCCTCTGTTTTGGATTATTGTTACGCTGGCTGTGTTTATGCTGGCGAAAAAACTGAATGAGTGGGCGAAGGGCTCGGCTTTTTTACATCCAGTGCTGGTTGCCATGGCCATTATCATTACACTGTTGATGCACACAGGCACGGAGTATGATGCCTATTTTTCGGGAGCACAATTTATCCATTTTTTACTGGGGCCGGCGACAGTTGCCTTGGCCATTCCACTGTTCGATCACTTGGCGCGTATTCGACGTTTATTTTTTCCCGTTTTGCTTGCCTGTCTATCGGGGAGTGTGACGGCGGTGATCACGGTGGTTGCCATAGGTCATGTCTTGGGGGGATCTACAGAGGTGCTTCTATCCTTAGCGCCTAAGTCGGTGACCTCACCGATTGCGATCGGGATTGCAGAACAAATCGGTGGCTATCCATCCTTGGCGGCTGGACTTGCTTGATTACAGGGGTGATGGGGTGTTTGTTGGCCCCTTTAGTCTTCCGTTTGTTCAACGTAAAGCGTCAGGCGAGTCAAGGATTCGCTCTGGGGTTGGCGGCTCATGGTTTTGGGACGGCTTATGCGATGCAATTAAGCACTCTGACCGGCGCCTTTGCTGGGTTAGCCATGGGGTTAACCGGTGTGCTTAGTTCGATTTTGGTGCCCTTTGTTGTTCGCTTGATGGGTTTATAAAAATAATACAGCGTTATGCTGATCAAAAGTGAGTATCAGGATGTCAGTTACAGAATTTGATTACATCATCGTCGGTGCAGGTTCCGCCGGATGCTTGTTGGCAAACCGTTTGAGTCGAGATCCATCGAATCGGGTATTGTTGATTGAGGCAGGAAAAAAGGATAATTATCACTGGATACATATTCCTGTTGGTTATCTGTATTGTATTGGGAATCCTCGAACGGATTGGTTGTATCAAACTCAGCCGGATGCTGGTCTTAATGGGCGTGTGTTGCGTTATCCTCGGGGTAAAACCTTGGGTGGCTGTTCTTCTATCAATGGCATGATTTATATGAGAGGGCAGGCGAGGGACTACGATACCTGGGCCGAGCTTACGCAGGATCAATCTTGGCGATGGGAGGAGGTGCTTCAGTATTTTAGAAAACATGAGCATCATTATCGGTTAGATGACCCCGCCTTTTTAGAATCAAAAGAAGGGCAGTCCTTTGCAAAGAATCACGGGCATGGCGGTGAATGGCGAGTTGAAAAGCAGCGCTTGCGTTGGGAGGTCTTAGAGCGATTTGCCGAGGCGGCGACGCAGGCTGGAGTGCCTCGTTCGGATGATTTTAATACAGGGAATAATGAGGGAGTTGGCTACTTTGAGGTGAATCAAAAGTCAGGTTGGCGTTGGAATACATCGAAGGCATTTTTGCGCCCCATTCTGGAAAGACCCAATTTAACGGTCTGGACAGAAGTTCAGGTTGAAAAAATCCTATTGGCGTCTGGAAAAGACAGTGTGCCAAGGGCTACAGGTGTTCGTGTTCTTCGCTCTGGTGGGCGTGATTCTGTGATGGCAGCGAAGGAGGTGATTTTGTCGGCAGGCGCAATAGGGTCGCCACAGTTGTTGCAGTTGTCAGGTATTGGGCCTAAAGCCCTATTGCAGCGGTATGGAATCGATGTTTGGGTTGATGCACCAGGCGTTGGACAAAACCTACAGGATCACTTGCAAATACGATCAGTCTTCAAAGTTAAGGGTGTGAAAACACTCAATACACTGGCCAATAGTGTGTGGGGGAAAGCGATGATTGGTGCGGAGTATTTGCTAAAACGTTCGGGGCCTATGAGTATGGCGCCGAGCCAGTTAGGTGCATTTACTCGGTCTGACCCAGCACAGGACTATGCAAACTTGGAGTATCATGTACAACCGCTGAGTTTAGAAGCATTTGGCGAAAATCTACACCCCTTTCCTGCGATGACTGTAAGCGTTTGCAATTTAAATCCAACCAGTCGCGGTGTGGTCGAAATCGCTTCAGCCAGCGTAGAGGACTCACCTCATATTTGTCCAAACTATCTGAGCACAGATGAAGATCGTTTGATTGCAGCGCAAAGTCTTAAGCAGGTGCGCCAAATCGTAGCCCAGCCAGCACTGGCGCCTTTTGAACCTGAAGAAATTAAGCCGGGCGTGCAGTATCAAAGTGATGATGAGTTGATTCGCTTAGCTGGCGATATTGCGACCACGATTTTTCATCCGGTGGGAACCGTAAAAATGGGGGCCGACGATGACCCTATGGCGGTCTTGAATTCGCGTTTGCAAGTGAAGGGGGTTTCGGGCCTTAGGGTGGTGGATGCCAGTGTCATGCCAACCATTACAAGTGGAAATACGAACTCACCCACATTAATGATTGCAGAAAAGGCGTCAGCCTGGATTTTAGGGGAGATAACCCCATAAAATGATGGCCGATGGTAAAGGATTATTCGTTAAGGCCAACGAATAATTGCAAGTCAAGTCGGCGCGCAGTAAAGTTGCGCGCTTGTTTTACACGATTGGCAGGGGTTGGAGCTTAATGACACCTTTAGAGCGTTACAAAAAAGATCTTCAGCGTGATGATTTTACCTATGATCCTACACAAGAGATGGCGGTTAAGCATCTTCAACGCTTATACGATGAGCTGATTGCGTCTGTTAACGCACCTGTGCCCAGTATGATTCGTCGTTTGACGGGGATTATGCGTAAAGAGTCGAAAGAGCCCTTAAAAGGTCTGTATTTTTGGGGTGGAGTAGGGCGTGGCAAAACCTACTTGATGGATACGTTTTACGACAGTCTGCCTTTTGAACATAAAACACGCACGCATTTCCATCGATTTATGCAGCGGGTTCATAAAGAGCTGAAGCAGCTTGAGGGGACTAAAAACCCGTTGGTTGAAATCGGTAAAAAGTATGCCGCCGAAACTCGAATTATTTGCTTTGATGAGTTTTTTGTGACGGATATAACCGATGCCATGATCTTGGGCGGGTTGCTGGAGCAATTGTTTGCAAACGGTGTCTCCTTAGTCGCCACTTCGAATATTGTGCCTGATGGTTTGTATAAGGATGGATTGCAGCGTGCGCGCTTTTTGCCCGCAATTGCGCTGCTCAACAAGTATACCGAGGTCGTGAACGTTGATGGCGGTATCGATTATCGTCTGCGGGTGTTAGAGCAAGCCGAGTTGTACCATTTTCCGCTAGATGCAGACGCGGACATCAGCTTGAATAAAAGCTTTGAAAGCTTAGCACCGGATATCGACATCGCTGAGCGGGATAAGCTGATTGAGGTTAACGGTCGTCAAATTAAATGTCGGCGTGTGTGCGAAGATGTTGTGTGGTTTGACTTTAAAGAGTTGTGCGAAGGCCCACGTTCTCAGAATGATTATATCGAGTTGGGGAAAATCTACCACGAAGTGCTGGTCAGTAATGTCCCACAGATGGGGCGCCAGAATGATGATGCGGCACGGCGTTTCATAAACTTAGTGGATGAGTTTTACGACAGTGGCGTTAAGTTGATTTTATCTGCCGAAACCAGCATACATGATATTTACACCGAAGGTCGCTTGTCCTTTGAAATCGAACGCACTAAAAGTCGTTTGCTTGAAATGCAGTCGCATGAATACTTGGCAAGAGAACATCGATCTGCATAAAAAGCAAAACAGTGCTCGTAAAGCTGAGATAAAGTCAGTATAATGCCCGCTCCCAAAATTTGGGAACGTGAAGGTTGGATAATGTTTGTCCAACGAATAACTATAAGCTAAGTCGGGCCCGTATCTCTTGTGGTGCGGAATGAGACTTATCGAGTTAAGGTGATCATTTCATGAATAAAACAGTAAGCGCTAAGCCAGCCGAAGTAAAACGCGACTGGTACGTTGTTGACGCAGAGGGTAAAACCTTAGGCCGTTTGGCAACTGAAATTGCTCGCCGTCTGCGTGGCAAGCACAAGCCTGAATATACTCCACACGTGGACACAGGTGACTACATTGTTGTTGTTAATGCTGAGAAAGTGCACGTAACAGGCAACAAGCGCAATGATAAGATGTACTACCGTCATTCTGGTTTCCCAGGCGGTCTTAAGGAAGCAAACTTCACTAAGATGATTCAAACCTTCCCTGAGCGTACGATTGAATTGGCTGTAAAAGGCATGTTGCCAAAAGGCCCACTTGGTCGCTCTATGTACACTAAGCTGAAAGTGTATGCTGGTAATCAGCACCCGCATCAGGCTCAGCAACCTAAAGAACTGAATATCTAAGGGGAAGGCGAATATGTCTATTACTCAGTATTACGGCACAGGCCGTCGTAAAACCTCTACTGCTCGCGTCTTCTTGCGTCCAGGTACAGGTCAGGTCACTATTAACCAACGCACCATGGAAAACTACTTTGGTCGTGAAACTGCGCGCATGATTGTTATGCAGCCGTTGCAGTTGACGGGTACCGCTGAAAAGTTCGATGTATATGTAACGGTTGCAGGTGGTGGTGGCTTCGGTCAAGCCGGTGCTATTCGTCATGGTATTACACGTGCTTTGATGGAGTACGATGAGACGTTGCGTGCTTCCTTGCGTGAAGCTGGTTTCGTGACTCGTGACTCGCGTATGGTTGAACGTAAGAAAGTCGGCTTGCGTAAAGCGCGTAAGCGTCCACAGTTCTCCAAGCGTTAATTTTTGTTTGCCTTCTGGGCAAATTGATTCTTATCAAAAAACCCGAATCTTTCATGGTTCGGGTTTTTTTGTGGTTTTTTATTTTTTTCAAAACTTTAATTGCGTATTAGGCTGTTTTTTAAATGTGAATAGGCCTAAGGTAGACTGGTTTTAACCTTGTAAAAATCGGGTATTTTCTTTACTATTTGCGCCATTTGAAGAATCCGATTTGTGGGTTTTAAATGACTGGCGACGGAACTGACCGTATTTTTCGGAAAGTGGTCGTCGAATGAGTGGAGATGAAGTTAATGAGCAATGACGGCGTGAATAAAGGTCGGCGTCGGCTACTCCTCGGTGCAACATCTGCGTTAGGCGCAGTGGGTGCTGTAGGTGCGGCTGTCCCGTTCGTAGCGTCCTGGCATCCTAGTGCAAAAGCAAAAGCCGCAGGTGCGCCTGCTAGAGCGGATGTGAGTAAGCTAGAGCCTGGTCAGCAAATGATTGTTGAATGGCGAGGAAGGCCGGTCTGGATCGTGCGTCGTGGCGAAGAAGCCTTGGCGAATCTAGAACGCTTGAATGATCGATTGGCTGATCCAGAGTCAAATCGTTCAGAACAACCTGATTACATACCAAAAACTCCGGCAAGATCTTTAAGGCCTGAGTACGCTGTTCTGATCGGTATTTGTACTCACTTGGGCTGTTCACCAACCTATCGCCCTGAAATTGCACCCGCTGATTTGGGTGATGGGTGGTTAGGCGGTTTCTTCTGTCCGTGTCATGGATCACGTTTTGACCTGTCGGGTCGCGTATTCCGTGCACAGCCTGCACCGACTAATCTGGTTATCCCACCTCATTCGTATCTGGATGATTCGACGCTTATCATCGGTATAGATCAGGAGGCTTCATAATGGCTGGTCATCGCAATAAAGGAAACCCAGGCCTAATGGGCTGGATTGATGATCGTTTCCCAGCAACAGCGCTATGGATGATCATCTTGCTAAATACTATGCGCCTAAAAACTTCAACTTTTGGTATTTCTTTGGCTCGCTTGCATTGTTGGTTTTGGTTAACCAAATCGTAACGGGTATCTGGTTGACCATGAGTTACAACCCTTCAGATGAGGGGGCGTTTGCTTCATTAGAATACATCATGCGTGATGTTGAGTACGGTTGGTTGTTGCGTTATATGCACTCTACCGGAGCTTCTGCATTCTTCGTTGTTATCTATCTGCATATGTTCCGCGGATTGATGTACGGATCTTACCGTAAGCCACGTGAGTTGGTGTGGATCTTTGGTATGACCATCTATCTTGCGTTGATGGCCGAAGCATTCATGGGATACCTCTTGCCTTGGGGACAAATGTCTTACTGGGGTGCTCAGGTTATTGTATCTCTGTTTGGTGCTATCCCAGTGATTGGTCCTGATCTACAGCAGTGGATCCGTGGTGATTACCTGATTTCTGGTATTACTCTGAACCGTTTCTTTGCGTTGCACGTTGTGGCTTTACCAATCGTTATTCTTGCATTGGTTGTTTTGCACATCATTGCATTGCATGAAGTAGGATCGAATAACCCAGACGGTATCGAAATTAGCGAGAATTTGGATGAAAATGGCATTCCGAAAGACGGCATTCCTTTCCATCCTTACTACAGCGTCAAAGATCTTGTCGGTGTGGGCGTTTTCTTGTTTATTTTCTCGATTGTTGTTTTCTTCTTCCCGGAAGGCGGCGGTTACTTCATTGAAAGGCCAAACTTTGAGCCAGCCAATGCGCTGAAAACACCGGATCACATTGCACCTGTATGGTACTTCACGGCTTTCTACGCTATGTTGCGTGCCGTAACCTTCAACCTCTTTGGCTTAGATGCTAAGTTCTGGGGTGTTGTGGTGATGGGGGCTGCAATTGCGATTCTATTCGTATTGCCATGGTTGGATCGTAGCCCTGTAAAATCAATGCGTTATAAAGGTTGGATTAGCAAGATTTACTTGGTTGTTTTTGCGATCAGCTTTGTAATTCTAAGCGTATTGGGTGCATTGCCTGCGACAGATGCGCGCACGACTGTGGCTCAAATCTGTACCGTGCTTTACTTCGGTTACTTCCTCCTGATGCCTTTCTACACCAGGTTAGAAAGTACTAAACCAGTTCCGCAAAGGGTGACAGGCTGATGAAAAAATTTCTATTTGCACTATTGATGGTGTGTCTGCCAGCTGTAGTTCAGGCGGCTGCCAGTGCGTATCCAACAGATTCAATGAAGCCAGATCTACGAGATCAAGCCTCTTTACAGCGAGGTATGGCGCTATATGTTAACCGCTGCATGGGATGTCATTCCATGGAGTTCCAACGCTTTGAGCGCACAGCCGATGATATTGGTTTGCCTCATGATTTGGTAGAAGAGTATTTGATTCGTGGTGATCTTAAAATTCACGATCAGATGACCATCGCTATGAGTAAAACTGATGCCGCAGGTTGGTTTGGTGCGCCACCACCTGATTTGACGCTTGAAGCGCGTCTAAGAGGTACTGATTGGTTGTATACTTATTTGCGTACGTTCTACCGTGATGACTCAAGACCTTGGGGTGTTAACAATGCTCTCTTCAAGGACGTAGGTATGCCAAACGTGCTTGAAGATCTTCAGGGTGTGGTTATCAACAACTGTACAAGTGAAGAACTTGAAGCTCGTGGTGGATTTAGTGGTACACTGGATCCGTTGACAGGAACGCGTAGCGGCCAATGCTTGACTGTTCAAGCGGGCACTGGAAGTATGAGTCCTGCCGAGTTTGATCAAGCAATATATGACTTAGTTAACTTTATGGCGTATGTCGGTGAGCCTTCGCGCTTGCAGTCTGAGCGTATTGGTACCTATGTTCTAATATTCTTGGCCATCTTCACTTTCTTCGCATACTTGCTGAAGAGAGAGTACTGGAGAGATATACACTAATACTCAGGTATTGGTTTATGAAGCTACGCGGTCGTTAGGCCGCGTAGATTTTTTTGTTTATAGCAATCGATTGTTTGTGGGGTAACTCGATGGGAGTTGTAGCAAAACGTTCTTCCATGACCTTTTTTTCAGATGGCGATGACCACTACAGCCATCGTGTAAGAATTGTTCTGGCTGAGAAAGGGGTCGCGGTGGATATTGTTGACTGTAAAGTTGACGATATGCCTGAAGATCTTGTAGGTCTAAATCCTTATAACAGTCTTCCAACTCTGTTGGATAGAGAGTTGGTGTTGTATGAGTCGGGAGTAATGATGGAGTACTTGGATGAGCGGTTTCCGCATCCTCCACTGTTACCTGTCTATCCTGTTGCTCGTGCTGAAAGCCGTTTGTTTATGTACCGTATTCAAAGAGATTGGTGCAAATATGCAGATACAATTCTGCAAGGCGTAGCGGATCATGATGAGATTGAGCGTTGCCGCAAAGAATTGCGTGACAGTTTGGTTTCTATTTCACCGATTTTCAGTGAAAAGCCCTTCTTCATGAGCGATGAGTTTACGATTGTAGACTGCTGTATAGCGCCTCTTTTGTGGCGTTTGCCTGTGATGGAGATTGAGTTGTCCCAGACGCAATGTGCTCCATTATTTAGCTATATGAAACGTTTGTTTAGCCGTGAGTCTTTCCAAGCGAGCTTATCAGACGCTGAACGCGAGATGAGAGACTAAGTTCTCTGAGGTTGTATATGACACCGAGTAGATCCTATTTGTTAAAAGCATTACATGAGTGGATAACCGATAACGACATGGCGCCGCATATTGCGGTGGATACTCAAGTTCAAGGCGTGATGGTTCCCGATCAATTTATGCGAGAAGAACAGTTGATCTTGAATGTGTCGTATTCTGCTGTCAAAGATCTGGTGATGGATCAGGACGGTGTATCGTTTAATGCCCGCTTTGGTGGGGTTCCAACCAATGTGTTTTTACCTTTACCCGCAATTTTAGCCATTTATGCAAGAGAAAATGGCCAGGGTATGGGGTTTGGTATGGAGCCTGGTGCAGAGATGCTGGTTGCCGAAGATCGTGGCCCAACAGAGCCACCACCTGACAAACCAAAGTTAGCTGTACCAAAAGAAAAACCACGATTAAAAGTGGTTAAGTAATATTAAGGGGCTTTTAAGCCCCTTTTGTTTAATGTAGAAGTCAACTAGACGCCAATGTATTCAAATACCTTGACAATGCGTCTGACCCCCACAATTCCACGAATAACATCAACAGCGACATCGGCTTCTGCAGGGGTGACAAGTCCCATCAGATAGACAGTGCCATTCTCTGTGACCACTTTGATTCTCATACCCTCAGTCCTGTTGTCGGCCAAGAGTTGAGCTTTTACGCGTCCAGTTAAGTAGGTGTCATTTGCGCGAATCATTAGAGATGTAGGGCCTTCAATTTCGAGCTCATTATGAATCTTGCGTATTTCACGAAGTACGTTAACCACTTGTTCTGCTTCAGCTTTTGTTGCTTGGTTGGGCACTTGACCTGTTAGCAAAACCTGCCCATTAAAGCTATTGATGTTAATGTTGGAAGCTCTTAATGCGTCACTGCCTTTATTGACATTCACCTTGGATTTAAACTCAATGGAGTTGTCTTCAATGTAATTGCCAAGGGTTCGGCGACCTTCGTTTTCCTCTATCGGTGTCTCGCGGGTGGCGCTGACAAATGTCGAGCAACCCGATACCCCTGTAAGAATGCTGATTAACATCAGTGAGAAGAGTATGCGCATTGTTAGGCTCCAAATAGTTGATAATCGATTAAATCGCAAAGGCAATGAAGCACTAAAAGCTGTGCATCATGCACTAAAATTTCATCTTCGGACGGTATGCATATTTCGATTTCATCGGGGCGTAAAAGTGCCGTCATATTTCCACCATCGCCACCTGTCAAAGCAATAACATCCATTTCTCGGTCATGCGCCGCTTGTATTGCTTGGACTAAGCTTGCAGAGCGACCGTTTGCTGAAATCGCAATCAAAATATCACCGGGCATGCCAATGGCGCGGATTTGTTTAGAATAAATATCAGCGAAGCTGCTGTCTTCTGCAATGGCGCATATGGCGGCGCTGTCCGCATTCAGTGCAAGGGCTGGGAGGCCAGGACGCTCGTGTCGAAACCGATTAATCAGGAGGCTGCTAAAGTGTTGAGCCAGTGCACCTGAAGCGCCATTCCCAGCGCAGAGCAGTTTACGCTCACTCACTAAGCGTTCACAGAGCAACTGGCCCGCTTGAGCAATTAGCGGAGTGAATTGCTCAATCGTTTGGGCGTTGACCTCCATGGAGTGATGAAATTGATTAATAATTTTTTCTTCAAGTTCCATTAACGGATATCCAGTGTAGGTAATTCAGGGTCTGAAGGCATCTTTGTACCAAATCGGTGGTTGATCGCCTTCAAAAGCGACAACGTCAAAACGGCAAGGATAACCATCCCAGCCCGTTTGTCCACTCATAATATAGCGAGCTGTGCGAATTAACTTGCGTTGTTTCTGCCAATCAACTGAAGCCGCGGCTCCACCAAATTGAGCGTGCTTGCGCCGTCGCACCTCAATAAAGACGATGGTATCACGGTCGTACATTATCAGGTCTATTTCGCCAAGACGGCATCGCGCATTTCGTTTTAGAAGAATGAGACCTTGATTGCACAACCATTCTTCCGCTCTTTGTTCGGCATCCATGCCAAGGGTTTTTCGATCCATGAAAATTTTATTCCTTTATGAGTTGGGGGATTCCATTTGTAAACGTAGCCCAAGAGAGTCTGCGTATGATGCGTTTATTTGGGCCGACGCTTAGGCGGCCTGTCTCACCCTCAATGTAACTTCCTGGGCGCATGCTTAGTTCGTTTAAGGCAGAGTGCAAACGCCAAGCATCAGCACCGAGTGCATAAAACTTGCCTTCGTTTGTGTGGGTGTTGTCACGTGAAGCGGCTAATGTATTGCGTAGTTCGGAAGACTCGGAGAGGCGCCATGGAATATCAGTGAAGCTGATACGAGCCAGATCGGTATCTCGTACGTTATCAATCGAGCCTTCGAATAGATGAGACGTCGCCATAACCGGAATTTTAGCAACGTAGTGGTAAGCCAGCATTGGGTTAATTAAGCGGGCATCACGTGCATCAACAGCCATGAAAATAACATCGGTTTCATGACTAACGTTCACGCGCTGGCCGCTTTGAGAGCGACGCGGCATGGTTTGGGCCAACAGGCGATCATTGTTAAGCAGGCCTCTAATTTGTGCAGAGGTATCGCCTTGCGCCTTGAATTCGAGCGTAGCAAGCGTTTGTCCACCTTGTCTGAAAAATGCCTGTTCTATGGATTGGCCCAAACGTTGCGCCCATGGGGTATCACTTGTAATAATCAAAGCGGTTTGATATCCCAGCTCAGATGCACGCTTTGCCAGTTCAGTGGCTTCATGTTCACTGGATAAATCCAGCTGAAAGGGTGGGTTTGAGCCTGAATTGGTCTGGTTAAGGGCCAGTACGGGTACAGGGTGGTTGGGCAGCTCTGCTAAGCGATTGACATACTCACGTTCTAAGGGGCCAATAATAATTTCCAAGCCGCGTTGTGCCGCAATTTCAAAGAGTTGTTCTGGGTTGGTTATTTGCGTGCTGTCGAGCGTTTCAATGTGTGTATTCAAGGCTCCATCTGTTAGCATCGCGGTTGTAAAGCCGTCTGTAATGTAGCGGGCGATTTCGGCCAACGGGCCTGAGTAAGGTAGTAGTAGGCCAATACGACGACTACCCGGTGCTATAGACTCAAGAGCGGTGCCGGAGAAAAAGGGCGTTTGTTGGGATATTGGGCTGGAAAGGGTCGCTGGGTGCTGTGCCCATAGCGCTTCCCAGTCTTCTAACGCATCTTCTTTTTCGTCTGCTGACAGGTCAGAACGTTGTATCAACGCCAGCTCAAACCAGCCTTGTTCGAAATAATTATTCTGCGGATTTTTTACAGCAGCATGTAAATCAGCAAGAGATGTTTGATCTAAGGTTTTTTCAATCAATTCTCGAAGTGCATTTTGTGTTTGCTTATCATCGGTCATTTGTGTACCCGTGACTAGCTCACGAAGTGCACTGATCGGATCCGATGTTTGCAGATAAATAGAAGAGCGGCTTTGGCTGATCTCTAAAATATCATCTGGAGCAAGCTCAGCTGGGAAGCGTGCGTAAGACCAGTAATCGAGGGCTTGGCGCGGATTGTTGTTCAACAACGCGTGTTCAGCACGAATACTGGCAATATTTAAACTCAAATATGTCGGTAGTGTGCGCGTGTCCAGTTGATCTAAGATTTGATTGGCATCATTGGTTTGATTTCGGGAGTATAAAACCCTTGCGGCTTCAATACGCAGTTCGACGGAGCGTTCTCCACTGGCTTGATTGGCGGCGTTTAATAAGCGCGTGACAATATCATCCTTAGGAAGAGTGGGCTGCAAAGTGCCTGTCGAAGGGGTACTGCAAGCGGATAGGAATAGAGCAAAAAATAGCAAAGTCAAAGACAAGGCTAATCTATTCGTCATATACTGTTTTTTCCTGCAAGTATTTGGAAACATCATGTCAGATCCGGTTTTATATGTCATAGCCACTCCCATTGGCAATCTTGGTGACCTGTCAGAACGTGCAATACGTGTGCTGAGCCAGGTCGATTTGATCGCAGCTGAAGATACTCGGCACTCAGGTCGTTTAATGGCACACTTTAACATTAAAGTGCCCATGATTTCAGTCCATGACCACAATGAAAGTCAAAGAATTGAGCTGATTCTTAAGCATCTTGCCAAAGGGCATAGTATAGCCTTGGTTTCGGATGCAGGAACCCCTTTAATTTCAGATCCTGGTTATATTCTGGTGAGAAGTGTCCGTGAAGCGGGTTATCGGGTGTCCCCCGTGCCGGGTTGTTGTGCCTTTATTGCGGCGTTAAGTGCATCCGGTTTGCCGTCGGACCGTTTTATGTTTTATGGATTTTTGCCAGCAAAGCGTGTTAGTCGTGTGCGCACGCTCAATCAATGGGTTGACGAAACCTCGACACTTATCTTTTATGAATCCACCATCGTATACTCGACAGTCTAGAAGACATGATAGAGGTCTTTGGGGGCGCGCGTGAGGCTGTTGTCGCACGAGAGCTGACCAAAACCTTTGAAACGATTAAGCTCGATACCCTTGCCTCTTTATTAGATTGGATGAAAGACGATCCTAACCAACAAAAAGGTGAGTTTGTGGTGATTGTGCGTGGTGCACCCCCTCGGATCGATGAAGAAGAGTTGGATAAAAAAACCTTGGACATGTTGGCGCTACTGGCAACTGAGTTGCCACCCAAAAAGGCTGCGGCGTTAACATCAACTATAACAGGTGCCAATAAAAAACGCCTTTATCAGCACTTATTGGATTCCTAGGCTTGCACTTTATTAAGATCCTGCTATCCTGCCCGCGGGAGTTTGCTGGACAGTCGCTGCTTTGCTTGCAAAGTGGAGGAAAGTCCGGGCTCTACAGGGCAGAGTGCCAGATAACGTCTGGGCGGCGCGAGTCGACGGAAAGTGCAACAGAAAGTATACCGCCTAAGGGCTCTTCGGAGTCACGGTAAGGTTGAAATGGTGCGGTAAGAGCGCACCGCGTGGGTGGCAACATTCCACGGCGATGGAAAACCCCACTCAGAGCAAGACCAAATAGGGATCCTTAAGGTGCGGCCCGTACTGGATCCGGGTAGGTCGCTAGAGGTGCATGGTGACATGCATTCGAGACGAATGACTGTTCACGACAGAACCCGGCTTATAGGCAAACTCCCAACTTTATTACAGTCCTATAGGCGTTAATGTTCATCATCATAGTGTATGACGGATAAAAGACGAATAGGCACTTCGATCAGCTGCTCTGGTCCATGCGGTACTTCTGCATCAAATGACAGGCTGTCACCGGGCCCCATTTCATACAAATGGTTGCCGTGGCGATAGAGTATTTTCCCTTCGAGCATATAAATAAACTCTTGTCCTGGATGTGAAAAGGTCGGAAAGACTTCTGCAGCATCATCCATTGAAATCAAAAAAGGCTCATAGGTTTTCTTCTTACCGCGATGGTAGCTTAGCAGTTGGTAAGTATGGCCTTTTTCCGTTCCACGTCTCACTACCTCCATGCCTTGCCCTGACTTTGTCAGTTGGGCACCTCCTTCCGGGCGATCATAATCGCTAAATAACTTCGAAATAGTTAAGCCAATTGCATCACATAGACGACTTAGCGTGTCTAGGCTTGTTGAAACCTGTGCATTTTCTATTTTGCTGACCATGCCCTGACTAAGTCCTGCAATTCGAGCAACGTCCATAATTTTCAGACCCTGTTCCACGCGCGTGCGTTTCACCTTCATTGCAATGTATTGCTCAAGTTGTAGTTTTGGATCTTGTTGTGTCATGCCGTATGCCTCTTATTGGTGCTGAACCTGATCATCTGGATCTAATTTGAATCACGACTCAGCGTCAATTCTGCGTCAAGGATTCCTATTATAGCGCAACTATTAATTCCCATCAGGAATATTTATTTCATTATTTGTTTGGTTTTCAAGCGCTTGTAAAAAATCTGTTTTAAGTCTTTTTGTACACGTCAGTTTGGCAAGAATGTTGCTTTATCCAGAAGAAATTAAATTTCTTAAAGGTAAAAGTAGGTTTGCCATGAAGAAACAGCATTATTCTCATCTTTTTAAAAAGAGCTATGCACCGCTGACTCTGGGTGGGTTGGCAATCAAGCATTGCGCAAGGAGAGCCTTATGCCTTGGCAATTGTTGAAGTACGGGTTCAAGCGCTCTCACGATGAACCCCGTTTTTTCCCCGAAGCACGGCCACTAAAAAAGCATTATGACGTGGTGATTATTGGCGGTGGTGGACATGGGATGGCCTGTGCCTATTACTTGGCAAAGGACCACGGAATTACCGATGTTGCTGTATTGGAGCAGGGCTATATTGGCGGTGGCAATACTGGGCGTAATACAACGATTGTTCGCTCAAACTACCTGACTCCAGAGGGCGTTAAGTTTTATGACACAAGTGTCAAGCTCTTTGAGGACTTGGCCGACGACTTCGATTTGAACATCTTTTACTCGACACGTGGGCATTTTACCCTAGCGCATACCGACAGTGCGCTCAGAACCATGCGCTGGCGTGCTGAAGTGAATAAACACTTAGGGGTCGCCAGTGACGTCGTCGACTTAAAAACGCTGGCTGAAGAAGTGCCCTATATGGATTTAACCTGTGCGGGTCACAGTCCAGTGATGGGGGCACTTTATCACGCGCCCGGTGCCGTTGCGCGTCACGATGCGGTTGCTTGGGGTTATGCGCGTGGTGCCTATAATCGAGGCGTTGAGCTGCATCAAAAAACCCGTGTTTTGAATATCCGTACAGACAATGGGCGCGTCTGTGGAGTTGAGACGGATCGCGGTTTTATCAGCTGTCGCCAAGTGATTTCAATGGTCGCAGGCTCCACGCCGCGAATCACCGAAATGGTCGGTCTCTCCACACCAATTGAAATTTACCCCTTACAAGCCTGCGTCACTGAACCTGTAAAGCCATTCATGGATACGATTGTGGTGTCGGGCAGTCTGCACGTCTACGTCAGTCAGTCATCGCGCGGTGAATTGGTCATGGGCGCTTCGGTCGACCCATCCGTCTTACATTCAACACGCTCCAGCTTCGATTTTACAGAAGGTCTGGCTGACAAAATGTTGGATCTCTTCCCCTTCGTGAGTCGATTAAATGTGATGCGCCAGTGGGCCGGAATGAGTGATATCACACCCGACTTCGCGCCGATTATGGGGGTTACTCCAGTCAAAGGCTTTTACCTGGATGCAGGGTGGGGAACTTGGGGATTCAAAGCCACACCTGTCAGTGGCAAAACCATGGCGTGGACCTTAGCGCACGAGCGCAATCACGAATTAATAGAACCTTTTCGTTTATCTCGTTTTGCCGACTTCGATCTAGTGGGCGAAAAGGGAGCGGCCTCGGTTGGTCATTAGGGAGCAAGTCATGAAGCTTTTAGAGTGTCCGGTGATCGGAAAAAGGCCTATCAGTGAGTTTGATTATATGGGTGAAATTCGCATTCCACCCCTTGCAGCTGACGAAAAAACCTGGAGTGAGTATGTATTTAACCGCAAAGGTGCGCCTTGCAGTTTGAAAGAAGCTTGGTACCACCGTCCAACAGGGCGTTGGTACGTTGTTGTGCGCAATACCCTAACCGATGAAATAGAAGCCCATGTCGATATATCTGAGGTGCAATATGAATTACCGGCTTGAACCTCAACCCTATGAGTGGATCTCTCGGGATAACGCAATTCGTTTTACGTTTGAAGGCCGAGAGTTTCAGGCGTTTGAAGGTGACTCTATTAGTTCGGGTCTGTTGGCAAATGGTCAATCTATTCTAGGCCGCAGTTTTAAATACCATCGTCCTCGTGGAGCGTTGACACTGGCCAATCATGATGTCAACGCACTTTTCCAAACAGATGAAAAGCCGAATGTTCGTGGTGATGTGGTTGCGTTAGAGCCTGGCATGACGTTAACAGCGTGCAACGTCAATGGCACGGTCATTAAGGATAAAGATGCCAAAATTGAATACGCTGCCCGTTTTCTTCCGGTTGGTTTTTATTACAAAACCTTCCATAAGCCAAAAAAACTCTTCCCCTTTTGGGAAAAGATCATTCGGAGCAAGGCAGGGCTGGGGCAGGTAAATACTCAATGGGATGCCCAACGGCAATCGAAGTCCTATGCATTTTGTGATCTTCTTGTGATTGGCGCTGGGTTATCGGGAATGCAATCGGCTTTGGCTGCAGCCGATGCTCAACTCAACGTGGTGCTGGTGGATGAGAATCCTTTTATAGGGGGGAGTCTCGATTATCAACTGGCACACGAACCCAGAGTTAAAGCGTTACGTGAGTCTCTGAAAGCGTCAGTATCCACGCACCCAAATATTCGCCTCTACACCTCAACGCTGGCTGTCGGTTGGTACACAGATCATTATCTGCCCCTGTTAACACCTCACGGCATTATTAAGCTGCGTAGTCGTGCTGTTGTTCACGCGACGGGTGTTATGGAGCAACCCGCTGTTTTTCGTAACAATGATCTGCCAGGCGTAATGATGGCCTCGGGAATTCAACGCTTGATCAGCCGTTACGCCGTTAAGCCTGGGCAAAATGCACTTGTGCTGACCAGTAATGACGAAGGGTATCGTGCGGCGCTGGATATGTGTGAAGCGGGGATAGCGGTTGTTGCTGTTGTCGACATGGAGTCCATCGCACAACGAGGTGAGTGGGCTGAGAGGGTGCTTGCAAAGGGCATTCGGGTTTTGGAAAAACACGGCATTTACGAAGCGATTGGCCGTCAGTCCGTGCAGCGTGTGATCGTAGCCCCCTTATCAGGTGAGTCCTGTGATCTAGCGAAAAAAGACGTCATTGATTGCGACTTGATCGCGATGAGTGTGGGATGGGTTCCGGCGGCTCAATTAATTTATCAAGCAGGGGGCAAACTCAGCTACGATGAGACTCTCCAGCAATTTGTGCCCGAATCTTTACCCAAGGGTATTTTTGTTTGTGGCCGTTTAAATGGCGCGTTTACCGTCGATCAGCGTATATCCGATGCCAAGGCCGTTGCGCAAGAGGCCGTTGCATTCCTAAAGGGGCAGCATGAACCGCGTGATTTATCCCAGTATCGTGATACCACTGCACACAGTCATCCATGGCCAATTATTGAGCATCCCAAAGGGAAAAATTTCATCGATTTTGATGAAGATTTGCAACTTAAGGATTTAAAAAACGCGATTCTGGAAGGGTTTGACAATATTGAATTGCTCAAGCGTTTCTCGACGGTTGGTATGGGGCCGAGTCAAGGCAAGCACTCCAACATGAATGCCATTCGAGTTCTGGCGCGCGCTCAAGGACTTAGCATTAACGCAACAGGCTCGACAACGGCTCGCCCATTTTTCCATCCGGTGCCTATCTCGGCACTTGCAGGGCGTCGCTTTCGCCCTGAACGACGCAGTCCACTTCATGCTTGGCATGAAGCGCATCAGGCGAAGTTCATGGAGGCGGGTGTTTGGCTCCGCCCCGAGTATTACGGTGCATCCTCGGCTCGACTGGACTGCATTCAAGAAGAGGTGGAAGCCGTTCGATCCCGTTTGGGAATCATCGATGTGTCGACGCTTGGCAAAATCGAAGTGATGGGGCCAGATGCTGCGCGCTTATTGGATTTAGCCTACACCATGAAAATGTCGACGCTAAAACAAGGCATGACACGCTATGCGCTGATGGTGGATGACAGTGGTGTCATTATCGATGATGGCATCGTTGGGCGGGTGGCGTCGGATCAGTTTTATGTGACGGCCACCACGAGTCATGCCGATGCAACCTACAAAGTATTATCTAAGTACGTGCAGTTTTGTCGCTTAAATGTGCGATTGGTGAATCGCACAGGCAGTTTGGCGGCGATTAACTTAGCTGGGCCAGAGAGTCGAAAAGTACTTGCGCCTCTGACATCTATCTCCTTGTCTGAGTCTGATTTTCCATACCTTGGTATGCGAGAGGGGCTTTTGTGTGGCTATCCAGTTCGGCTTATTCGAGTGGGGTTTGTTGGAGAGTTAGGGTATGAAATACACCTGCCTCATGACGCGGCATTGGAAGTATGGCAACGGCTTATGGCGGCGGGTCAGACGGTGGGTATTAAGCCCTTTGGCGTGGAGGCGCAACGCATACTCCGCTTAGAAAAGGGTCATATCATCATAGGGCAAGACACGGACGGTTTGACACATCCATACGAAGTGGGCATGTCTTGGGCTGTTCCGCTTAACAGCAAAGCCTGGTTCACAGGAAAACCCTCCTTGGCTCGCTTAAAGTCATCCTGCCAACGCCAGTTGGTGGGTTTCAAGTTGGCACAAGGTGCACCTAAAGATCTCGTTAAAGAATGCCATTTAGTGATTGATAACAACGAGATGGTGGGGCGCGTAACCAGCGTGGCCTACAGCCCGACACAGCAGTGTGTCATAGGTTTAGTGATGTTAGATCAACCCTATGCCGATACCTCCAATCCTATTCATATTCGCGTTGATGATGGCCGTTTAATCAGAGGGGAGCGTTGTAGATTGCCCTTTTATGACCCTGAAGGGATTCGGCAAACATCGGCTGTAGAGGAGGTGTTGCTATGAAATCAGTACAACTTACCCCCATCACAGATTGGCAGGCATGGATCTTGACGGGACCTGATTCAAGCGTGGCTTTCACAGGAATGGAAGCGCCCGCAGAGGTTATGACAGCGGTGTTCAGCGATGGACATTTGATTGCCAAAACAGGACGCGATGAGTTTTTGGCCTTTGTTAAAGAAAGCGCCGTTCAGCCTCAATCAACTTGGTGCTTTCGTCGACATGATCGAATCCTGCAGATTCAGGGATCAGCATGGGAAGAGGCGATGCTGTGCCTGTGTCAATTTGATTTTCATCGGATGCAGCCAAACGAATGGCAAATGTTGGCAGTTGCAGGAATTAACTGTTGGCTTTGGAAAGATCCGAATCCTGATCAGGGCATTTTAATTGGGTTTGACCCTGGATATGCCGAGTATTTGGAACACATTTTTCACGACGTGATACACGAATTAGAGCTGAGATCAGTCAATTTAGGAGGTGCATTATGATGCCCACAGATGTTCAATCATTCATCGATACTCATCAGATCAAATATGTCTTGGCGCAGTTTGTCGACATTCATGGTGTCGCCAAAACCAAGTCTGTTCCCGTTCATACCCTGATGGATGTTGTCGAAAAAGGTGCAGGGTTTGCAGGGTTCGCTGTGTGGGGGATGGGAATGCAGCCGCATGGGCCTGATTTCATGGCACGTGGTGACTTGTCGACCTTAAGTGCGGTGCCTTGGCAGCCAGGCTATGCTCGTTTGGCATGTGATGGCTATGTGAATAAAGCGCCTCATCCATTTTGCAGCCGCGTGTTGTTAAAGCAGCAGTTAAAGCGTTTAGAAAAGAAAAAGTGGACATTAAACACAGGATTAGAGCCGGAGTTCTCCCTCTTTCGCAAAACACAAGACGGCAAGTTGGTGCCTGTGGATGAAAGTGATGTATTGGATAAACCCTGTTATGACTATAAAGGCTTATCGCGATCACGAGAATTCTTAGAGCAATTGGTGGAGTCTCTGCAAGCTGTCGACTTTGATGTGTATCAAATCGATCATGAAGACGCCAATGGGCAGTTTGAAATTAACTACACCTATAGCGATGCACTAACCTCGGCAGATCGTTTTACCTTCGTTCGCATGGCAGCGGGCGAAATTGCCAATAAGCTGGGCATGGTCTGCTCATTTATGCCAAAACCGGATGCCAGTCGGACCGGTAATGGCATGCATTTCCATCTGTCTATTTCGGATGAACATGGGCGTAATTTGTTCAATGATGACTCGGACCCGCGCGGTATGGGCTTGTCTAAAATGGCCTATCACTTCATTGCTGGCTTACTGCACCACGCTCCGGCCCTCTGTGCCTTTGCGGCCCCTACCGTCAACTCATATAAGCGCTTAGTGGTCGGGCGCTCGTTATCAGGCTCGACTTGGGCTCCTGCATATATTTGTTACGGTGATAACAATCGCTCGGCAATGGTTCGAATTCCATACGGACGTCTAGAGTTTCGTTTGCCCGACTCAGGTTGTAATCCCTATTTGGTGCACGCTGCATTGATTGCGGCGGGTATGGATGGCATTGAGCGAGAGCTCGATCCGGGTGAGCCGCACAACATCAACTTATATGAACTTGATCGTCAGCAATGCAAAGAGAAGGGCATTGAGATTTTGCCACAAAACCTTGATGAGGCGATTAATGCACTTGAAGCCAACAGCATGTTTTCTGAAGTGCTGGGAGAGGCGTTTGTGAAGGAGTTTATCAATATCAAGCGCATGGAGTGGATTGAGTACAGCCGCCATGTTTCCGATTGGGAATTAAAACAATACGCAGAGTTTTTCTAGTTGGAATGTAGGAGAGATTAGTATGTGTGGAATTGTCGGATTGTATTTAAAAAATCCTGCTCTAGGTCCGAAGTTAGGCGCTTTATTTGAGCCTATGTTAATTGCAATGACAGAAAGAGGCCCAGACAGCGCGGGGTTTGCCATCTATGGAGATGAAGTACCTGAGCATTGGATTAAGCTGACGTTGAGACATCCCGATCCCTATTTTGATTGGGAGACCTTAGCTGAACGGGCTAAAACGGAGCTGAGTGCTCAGTTGAGTTGGTTCCAAAATGCCAACGTAGCCGTTTTTAAGCTGGAAGCGGATGAGGTGTCAGCAAGAGGCTGGTTCGCGGAGCATGCAAAGGATGTATTGATTTTAAGCGTTGGTCGTTCTATCGAAATTTTAAAGGAAGTTGGGCTGCCGATTGAAATTTCAGAACGTTTTTCCTTATCGGGCATGCAAGGAACCCACATTATTGGCCATACCCGTATGGCGACGGAGTCGGCCGTGACCATGGCTGGAAGCCATCCTTTTTCAACAGGCATGGACTTGTGTCTTGTACACAATGGTTCACTTTCAAACCATAACCGCTTACGTGAAAACCTGAAGCGGGAAGGAATCAGTTTTGAAACGGAAAACGACTCTGAAGTGGCGGCGGGTTATTTAACGTGGCGTTTACGTGAGGGAGACACGCTCAAACAAGCCCTTGAAGGTGCGCTGACGGATCTTGACGGCTTTTTTACCTTCACCATCGGGACACGAGATGGCTTTGCGGTGATCCGGGACCCCATCGCGTGTAAGCCAGCTGTTTTGGCTGAAACAGACGACTATGTGGCGATGGCATCTGAGTATCAAGCCTTAACCAGCTTGCCTGGAATTGAAAATGCCAAAGTATGGGAACCTGAGCCTGCAACTGTCTATGCCTGGGAAAGAGCAAGTGTTTGAGGAGCGATGAGATGAGAACTATTGATATCACACATCAAAGCGTTAGAGATTTAAATCAAGCCTTACATGATCAGGCACCCGAGTGCACTGAACGTGAATGGAAAGTGCTTAACCCCGCCGGAAAACACAATATTGCCTGCGGTTTGGATCAAAACCTCTCTGTCGACATCATGGGACACACTGGCTACTTCTGTGGCGGGATGAATAAAAAAGCCCATCTTGTCATTCACGGAAATGCTGGCCAAGGCGTGGGTGAAAATATGATGTCGGGCAGTATTCGTGTCAAAGGCGATGCATCGCAAGCGGCTGGTGCTACGGCACACGGCGGCTTGTTGGTCATTGAAGGCAATGCGGGTGCGCGTTGCGGTATTTCGATGAAAGGCGTGGATATTGTTGTTAAAGGCAATGTTGGGCACATGAGTTGTTTTATGGGGCAAGCGGGTCACTTGGTTGTTTGTGGTGATGCTGGCGATGCGTTAGGAGACTCGCTCTATGAGGTGCAAATCTTCGTGAAAGGGAATGTGAAGTCTCTTGGTGCGGACTGTGTTCAAAAAGAGATGCGTGCCGAACACCTTCAAACCTTAAAAGACTTGTTTAATCGCTCTGGAATCGATGAAGAGCCTGAAGCATTCAAGCGGTATGGATCTGCTCGTAATCTCTACAACTTTAAAGTGGATAATGCATCTGCCTACTGAGGAATTTAGTATGACTGATATCAATGTTAAGCCCGGTATGCGCGAGTCCGCAACCTTTGATCGTAATACGATTGCTGAAATTCAACGTGCCGCAGACACAGGCATTTATGATATTCGTGGCTTTGGTGCGAAACGAAAAGTACCGCATTTCGACGACTTGTTGTTTTTAGGTGCCAGTATGTCGCGCTACCCACTTGAGGGCTACCGTGAGAAGTGCAATACCTCTGTCACCTTAGGTACACGTTTTGCCAAAAAACCGATTGTGATCGAAACCCCCGTCACGATTGCAGGCATGAGTTTTGGTGCCTTATCGGCAAATGCGAAAGAAGCCTTAGGACGAGGTGCCTCTGCTGTTGGAACGTCAACAACGACAGGGGATGGTGGCATGACCCCAGAAGAGCGGGGACAATCCAGTAAGCTCGTCTATCAATACTTGCCGTCACGCTACGGTATGAATCCGGATGATCTTCGCAAAGCTGACGCCATTGAAGTCGTTCTAGGGCAAGGAGCGAAGCCTGGCGGTGGAGGCATGCTCCTTGGGCAAAAAATTACGGATCGCGTCGCAATGATGCGGACCTTACCTAAGGGGGTCGATCAGCGCTCTGCATGCCGACACCCAGATTGGACTGGGCCTGATGACTTGGCGATTAAGATCCAAGAACTTAGAGAAATCACCGATTGGCAGGTACCGATTTACATCAAGGTGGGTGCGACCCGAACCTATTACGATGTCAAGCTGGCCGTCAAGGCAGGAGCGGATGTCATTGTGGTAGACGGTATGCAAGGAGGAACAGCTGCAACACAGGATGTGTTTATTGAGCATGTCGGCATTCCGACTCTGGCCGCCATTCCTCAAGCCGTCCAAGCTCTGCAAGAAATGGGTATGCATCGAAAGGTGCAGTTAATCGTATCGGGCGGGATTCGCAACGGTGCGGATGTCGCCAAATGCATGGCGTTGGGGGCTGATGCGGTTGCAATCGGCACTGCAGCTCTTATTGCCTTGGGATGTAATCACCCTAAATGGCAATCAGAGTATGAAAAAATCGGGTCCGCCGCCGGTTTTTATGATGACTACCACGAAGGAAAAGACCCAGCGGGTATTTCCACGCAGGACCCTGACTTAATGCAGCGACTGGATCCAATCGAGGGAGGGCGCCGAATTGCAAATTATTTGCGGGTGCTGACCTTAGAAGCGCAAACACTGGCTCGAGCTTGTGGCAAAAATGATCTTCGCCATTTAGAACCAGAGGATTTAGTTGCGCTGACCGTTGAGGCTGCAGCCATGGCGCGGGTGCCATTGGCTGGAACTCAATGGATACCCGGTCAATCCTTTTAAATGATATGTCCTCTGCCAGAGAGCCTATTCGGGAGATACGACGATGGATCCTATGATTATTGAGTTGGGCTATGCTCTAGATACCTTCTATTTTTTGATGTGCACGGCACTCGTGATGTGGATGGCCGCAGGCTTTGCGATGCTGGAAGCTGGCTTGGTGCGCTCAAAAAATACCGTTGAAATCTTGAACAAAAACGTTCTTTTATACGGCGTTGCCTGCACGGTTTATCTGTTTATTGGCTATAACATTATGTACCCCAGTGCGCCCGTCAATAGCCTGATTCCAGGTATAGACTTTTTACTGGGCGAAGATCACACATTGGAAAGTGTATTAAGCGGTGACGAAGATGCCCCTTACTACTCCAGTATGGCGGATTTTATTTTCCAAGCCGTCTTTGCTGCAGCCACCATGTCCATTGTCTCTGGTGCTGTTGCCGAGAGAATGCGACTTTGGCCATTTCTCGTGTTTGCCATTTTTATGGTGAGTGTGATTTATCCGGTATCTGGGTACTGGAAGTGGGGTGGTGGTTTCCTGGATGAAATGGGCTTCCAGGATTTTGCAGGCTCCATCGTCGTGCATGCAGCAGGAGCGGCGGCTGCTTTAGCAGCGGTCATTTTGGTGGGTGCGCGCAAGGGGAAGTACGGTCCCAAGGGCGAGGTGAGACCCATCCCAGGCGCAAATTTGCCCATGGCCACGTTGGGTATGTTTATTCTATGGATGGGGTGGTTTGGGTTTAATGGCGGATCCGAATTGAAAATAGCGAATTTAGAAGAAGCCAATGCTGTTGCACAAATATTTGTCAATACGAATGCCGCTGCGGCTTCGGGTGCGGTGGTTGCTGCACTCTTTGCTAAATTCCTGTTTGGCAAAACAGATATTACGATGACGATTAATGGGGCTTTGGCGGGTTTGGTCTCCATTACAGCTGAACCCCTGTTGCCATCGCCGGGATTGTCTGTGTTGATTGGGGCTGTCGGTGGAATAGTTGTCGTCGTGTCTGTATTGGCTTTGGATAAGCTCAAACTGGATGACCCCGTCGGTGCGATATCGGTTCACGCAGTGCCGGAATTTGGGGGATTTTTGCCGTTATGCTCAGTAACTCAGAGGCAACGTTTATGGGGCAATTGATAGGCACTTTGGTCATCATTGCTTGGATGTTTGTCGCCAGTTTTGTCGTGTTGTTTATCTTGAATCTGATTATGCCTCTGCGCGTGAGCGAGGATGAAGAACTTGAAGGCATGGACATCCATGAATGTGGGATGTTGGCCTATCCTGAGTTTGGTCCAGCATCTCAAGCGTCCGATCCTTATCAGGATTCAGACTCGACTTCATCAACAACACGGTCATCCCGCGTTTCATCACCTGCAGCTGCGGGTTGAAACATCGTAAACCCTCCATCCAAAAGGCCTGTATAGGCCTTTTTTTATGCCTGACGTTTACAAAAAAATAATAATTAAATTTGCGTGAAAACTTCGCTCTGGATCTCGCCTAACGACACTGTTTTTATTAACAGTATTCTGTTTTTTCTGATTTATAGGGTTGACTTTAAAGAGTTTTCTGCCTGTCGTGCAGTCATGTCAGAGATCTGCTCTTTTTGCGCAATCGATAAATGCTGATTTGCCCTCATGCCTGCCCTTGCATTGGTTGGGCTTACTATCTATAGTGTGCAATTGTGGGTAAAAGTGGTTCAAAGTGGTTCAAAGTGGGGTAAATGGAGGTTCAGTGGGCATCATGTTCCGCGGAGTCAATCCGATCAATCTGGATGCAAAGGGACGCCTCGCGGTTCCGGCTCGCTATCGCGATATGATCGCTGAGCATTGCAATGGACAGATGGTGGCCACTATTGACACTGAAGCGCGTTGCTTATTGCTGTATCCCTTGCCGGAGTGGGAAGTCATACAAGCAAAAATCGAGGCTTTACCCAGCTTTAATAAAGCCGCTCGACGCATCCAGCGTTTATTGATTGGTCATGCAACAGATCTTGAGCTTGATGCCAATGGTCGTTTATTGCTGCCATCAAGCTTGCGTGAATACGCAGGGCTGGATAAGAAGCTCATACTGCTAGGCCAAGGACGAAAGTTTGAGATATGGAGTGAATCTCATTGGAACGAAACTCGTGATGAATATCTTGATGAGACGGATTCAGCAGAATTGCCTGCTGAAATGCTCGATTTGTCACTCTAAATAACGCGATAGCTTGATAAAACGATAGGATCTGCATGACTCAGGAATTTATTCACACCACGGTATTGCTTCAAGAAGCGGTTGACGCCTTGGTCACAGATCCCTCAGGTTTTTATATTGACGGCACATTTGGTCGAGGGGGACATTCCTCCAAGATCATCCAAACACTCGGTCCAGATGGTCGTTTGATGGCCATTGATAAAGATCCTGAAGCGATTGCCTATGCTCAGGAACACTTTGGCGAGGAGCCGAGATTTGAAATAGAACACGGATCCTTTAGTGAAATCAGTCACTTTGCTGAAACGCGAGGGATGCGCGGTAAAGTGACGGGCGTGTTGTTGGATTTAGGAGTCAGCTCACCTCAGTTAGATGATCCACAACGCGGTTTCAGTTTTATGCATGATGGTCCCTTGGATATGCGCATGAATACATCGGTAGGCGAAAGCGCTGCGGAATGGATTAATCGTGCCTCTGAGGCTGAAATAGCTGATGTCTTGTATCACTACGGTGAGGAGCGTTTTTCGCGACGTATGGCCAAGGCCATTATTATGGAGCGCCAAACATCCCCGATTTTGACGACGGGTCGCTTGGCCAAAATAATTACGGATGCCAATCCTCGTTGGGAAAAAGGTAAAAATCCAGCGACGAGAGCGTTTCAGGGGATACGTATCCACATTAATAAAGAGTTGGATGATATTGAGCAATGCTTGGATCAAGCGCTGGATGTTTTGGCCATTGGCGGGGTGTTGGTTGTGATCAGTTTTCATTCTTTAGAAGATCGCATTGCTAAGCGGTTTATTCGTAAGCATGTTAAAGGAGACGAGCACCTGCCGACTGGAGTGCCCTTTACCCAGTCTATGTTAAATCAACGTTTACGCTCGGTTGGCAAAGCGATTCGTGCGGGTAAAGACGAGTTGAATGTCAATCCTAGAGCGCGTAGTGCCGTGATGCGAGTGGCTGTGAAATGCGCTTGAGCGATATTAAAAAAAAGGTTCTTTCGTGGCGACGAAATGATGAAGCATCTGTTGAGCCGTTAATTGACAGTGGTGAGCTATTTCGTCCTGCCGTGATTTTATGTGTTTTGATTATCGCAATTGTGATGACAGCCCTTTTGGTAATTCAAGCGGCATACGACTACCGCCGCTTATTTAATGATCATCAAGTTCTTGTACACCAGTGGGATGAGTTGCAAGTTGAATGGGGTCAGCTCCTTTTGGAACAAAGTACTTGGGGCGGTCACAGCCGAATTGAAAGTGAAGCTGAGTCTCGCATCGGTATGAGAGCACCCGAACCTTCTGATATAGAGATCGTAAGAGATGAGCAGTAAAGTAGAACAGCATCAAGGACAAGCGGCTAAAGGCTGGCGTTTGTGGCTGGTCTTTGCCATTTTTTTGGTTCTCGTGGTAGGTATTACCGGCAAGTTGTTGTCTTTGTACATGGTCGATCAAGCCTTTCTTCAGAATCAAGGTGATGCACGCAGTGTGCGTACCATGCTGATACCCGCACATCGTGGTTTGATTACGGATCGAAATGGTGAACCCTTAGCGGTGAGTGCGCCTGTAGCCAGTATTTGGGTTGACCCCCGATTTATAGACGTACAACATCGTAATTTCCGTCGTTTGAGTCAAGTGCTCGAAATTCCTCATGATGAATTGTTGAGCCGCTTGCAAAGCAATGCTGAGCGTCGATTTGTCTACCTGCGTCGTCAAGTGACACCTGAACTGGCCGAGAATGTTCAGGTTTTAGGCATTCCAGGTGTCAATGTTGATCGGGAATATCGTCGCTTCTATCCGGCAGGTGAGGTCACGGCTCACATCGTTGGTTTTACCAATGTCGACGGTGAGGGGCAAGAGGGCATGGAACTGGCCTATGAACAAATTTTAAGTGGTGAACATGGTCGTAAATTGGTGATGCGGGACCGTGTCGGACGTACGATAAGCCATATTCGTTCTATACAGGATGCACAACCCGGTACTGACTTACAGTTGAGCATTGATTTACGCCTCCAGTATATGGCGTATCGTGAGCTTAAAGCCGTGGTTGAGGCCCATAATGCGGATTCAGGATCTGTTGTTATTCTGGATGTGCAGACGGGTGAGGTCTTGGCAATGGTTAACCAGCCTTCGTACAACCCAAACGATCGGTCTCGACTTCAGCCTGCGGCCTTGCGCAATCGAGCCATGACCGATTTGTTTGAGCCGGGATCAACGGTTAAGCCTATGTCAGTTGCCGCGGCACTAATGACTGGGCGCTACAAGCCCGACACAGTGGTGAAAACGTCGCCGGGGACCATGAGGGTTCGCAATGCGACCATACGTGATTTTCGTAACTACGGTGATCTGGATTTAACCGGCATTATCACTAAATCCAGTAACGTTGGAACCGTGCGCTTGGTGCTTGATATGGAGCATGATCGATTGCCTTCATTGCTGCAAAATATGGGCATGGGGCAAATGACCCATACAGGTTTCCCCGGTGAGCGAAGCGGTGTATTGCCGTTTGTTTCAGAGCGTCAAGTCGTTGAGCGTGCCACCATGTCCTATGGTTATGGCCTATCCGTCACCCCTTTGCAGCTCGCGCAAGCCTATATTCCCTTTGCTTCAGACGGCATTATGCGCCCTGTTTCCTTGCTTAAAATTGATGAAAATAAAGGCCATCGAATCATGCCTGAGGGCGTCGGACATCAAGTCTTGGATATGATGGAGACCGTCATTGGGCCAGCAGGAACGGCAAGACGTGCCGCAGTGACGGGCTATCGTGTTGCAGGAAAAACAGGCACCGTGCATCGACTCGGTAGTAGTGGTTATAACCGTGATGAGTATACCGCTGTATTTGCAGGTATCGCTCCCGTCTCCGATCCGCGCCTCGCAGTTGTAGTTATGGTTGATAACCCTAAAGGTCGAGAGTACTACGGTGGGGAAGTGGCTGCGCCAGTCTTTTCACGTGTGACTCAGGGGGCGATGCGTCTACTTAACATCGACCCAGATAAGTGGCCTGAGGGGAAAGGGCAGGTGGCCAATCGATGACTGAAACTATTTATCATAATACCCCCTTGTCTCGACTTCTGGACGTCCAGCACGATCTACTGGACGCCTGTTGTATTCAGGGCGTTGTCACCGATAGTCGTGCGGTAAAGCCCGGTTTTTTGTTTATCGCACGTCAAGGTGTTCATTTGGACGCTACTGGCTTTATTGGGCATGCCATTGCACAAGGCGCTGTTGCCATTTTGCAAGAAGCTGAGTCTTATAGCATTGAAGAGCGCTCTGGTGTTGTTTATGTTTATGTGACGGATCTTTTGCAGTGTGCTGGACGCGTGATCAGTCGTTTTTTTGGTGACCCCTCATCCGCTATGCAGATGATCGGTATAACGGGCACCAATGGTAAAACCTCTTGTACGCATTTTATCGCGCAGGCATTGACTCATGTGGGTACGAAAGCCGCGGTGATTGGTACGATCGGGAACGGACTGATCGGGCAACTCACCTCAGCAACTCATACCACACCCGAAGTAGCTAATTTGCATGCGTTGTTGGCTGACTTTAAGCAATCAGGTGTGCAATCCGTTGCCATGGAAGTCTCCAGTCACGCATTGGATCAAGGACGAACGGAAGGCGTAGAGTTTTCAATTGTCGGCCTAACGAACTTGACCCGAGATCATCTGGACTATCATCAGACAATGGAAGCGTATGCTGAGTCCAAATCTCGTTTGTTTCAAAATCCAGCTGCCACACAAATTCTGAATGTAGATGACATGCTTGGACAAAAAGTTATGGGTGAAACGACGGCTAAACGTCGCTACACCTACTCCTTGCATGACCATAAAGCCGATATTTATTTAATCAATGCCACTCAGCATGCGCAGGGAATGACCCTGTCTATTGCCTCTCCTTGGGGGATTGTTGAGTTTGAGTCCCGTTTAATGGGGCGATTCAACATCAGTAATTTAATGCTAACCCTCGGTGTGTTGGGGGAGTTGGGTCTGAGTTGTCAGTCCATAACGCAGGCATTAACGGAGCTTAACTCTGTTTGTGGTCGTCTAGAAAAGGTTTCAGATCATCAAGAGTTTAGCGTGTTTGTCGATTATGCCCATACACCCGATGCGCTAGAACAGACGTTAAAAGCCTTGAGTGAACATCAGTCGAGCACTGGACGCATTATTTGTGTGTTTGGTTGTGGTGGCGATCGCGATAAAGGTAAACGGCCATTGATGGCACAGGTGGCATCAACCCTTGCCGATCTCATTATTATCACCAGTGATAACCCGCGCACAGAAGACCCGCTCAAGATCCTTGAAGAGATTGAAGTCGGTATCACGCCGCATGCGACGCAGCATCTAATTGAAGTTGATCGAGCGCGCGCAATTTACAAAGGGATTGAATTGGCACGTGCGGGGGATATTGTTTTGATTGCAGGCAAGGGACACGAATCGTATCAAGAAATAAATGGCCTTAGGTCACATTTTAGTGATCAAGAGGTTGCACGTGCTGCACTTGCGGTAGAGAGGCGTTTGGCATGATTGGTCATTGGAATGTAAATGACGTGGTTGATTCCTTGTCAGCTGAAACTCAGCATGACACGGATTTGGCGTTTACCCATGTTTCGACAGATACACGAAATATTCAACCCGGTGATATTTTTGTGTGTTTAAAAGGTGAGCATTTTGATGCGCACGATTTCGTGGCTTATGCCCGGGAGAAAGGTGCCGTAGCGGCGGTTGTCGAGCGTTTTGTGGAAGATGAGCTCCCTCAATTAAAAGTGGCATCAACCTTAACGGCTTTAGGTCAGCTAGCGGCTCTGAATCGTCAACGTTTTCAAGGAAAAATGGTTGCCGTTACAGGAAGCAGTGGTAAAACCACGGTTAAAGAACTGCTTGCCGCGATGTTTGCTTGTAAAGGTCCAACCTTGGCCACTTTGGGTAATCTAAACAACGAAATAGGAATGCCATTAACCCTATTGCGTTTGGAGGCTACTCATCAATATGCAGTCATTGAAATGGGGGCAAGCGGTGCAGGTGAAATAGCACGAATGGTGTCGTTTGCTCAGCCAAACGTTGCTGTTCTGAATAATGCCTTTGCCGCGCATATAGAAGGGTTTGGTAGTCTTGAAGGTGTGGTGAAAGCAAAGGCTGAAATTTATCAAGGCTTACCTGAGGAGGGGGTTGGAATCGTCAATTTGGATGATCCGCACGCACCCTACTGGATAGAAAAGCTCAAGCAACAACACAGTCGGTATATGACATTTTCCTTGAACTCATCTGAAGCCGATGTATGGGTGTCAGATATGGGGGAAGACAGTCGTGGATGTGGCAATTGCCGACTCCATTACCAACAGGAAACGTTTCCACTTCAACTGAATTTACTGGGTCAGCACAACATTGCAAATGCGGCGGCTGCAACCTGCGCTTGGGTCGCGATGGGCATGTCCTTTAGTGATGCTAAACAGGGGTTGGAAGAGTGTGTCGCTGTGAAGGGACGAATGAAACCTTCCTTGTTGGGTTCTGTGCTCATTATTGATGATAGTTACAATGCCAATCCTGAGGCCATGAAAGCGGCCATCGATTATTTAGCCAAACGCCAAGGATGCAGTACTCTGGTCTTGGGTGATATGGCCGAGTTGGGAGAGGATGCCGAGCAACTACACGAATCGATCGGTCGTTATGCGGCGCAAATGGGCATTATGCGTTTGCGAGTGTGCGGGCCTTTGATGAAAAAAGCAGTGGACGCTGCACAGCAAGAAGGCATGGATGCACGTTACTTTTCTAGCCAATCTGAATTGATTGATTTACTAAAACAAGAACTGACAGAAACCAACACACTTTTGGTGAAGGGCTCTCGCAGTGCGGGTATGGACAGAGTGATACAGGCTCTGCTACATGGGGAAAACTAGGCATGTTATTGCTGTTAACTGAGTATTTGACGCAATTTTATTCAGGCTTTACGGTGTTTCGTTATATCACCTTGCGAGGCATTTTAGGGGTCTTAACGGCGTTGACCATTTCTCTGGTGGTGGGGCCTCATCTCATTCGTGTACTAAAAAATAAGCAAATTGGCCAAGCGGTTCGCAACGATGGACCTCAGTCTCATTTGAGTAAGTCAGGCACACCAACCATGGGTGGCGGTTTGATTCTGTTAGCGATTGCCATCTCAACGCTTTTATGGAGTGATTTGAGCAATCGTTATGTCTGGATTACTTTATTTGTCTTGGTTGTATTTGGTGCTGTTGGCTGGGTTGATGACTGGCGCAAAGTGATCGAGAAAAATCCGCGTGGTTTGCCAGCAAGATGGAAGTATTTTTGGCAGTCAATTGGTGGTTTCGGTGCGGCAGTATTGTTGTACATGACGGCACAAAGCCCCGTTGAAACCCAACTTATCGTGCCCTTCTTCAAGTCGATTGTGATTGATATGGGTTTGTTTTTTATAGTCTTTACGTACTTTGTCATTGTCGGCAGCTCCAATGCCGTGAATTTGACCGATGGTTTGGATGGGCTGGCGATCATGCCAACCGTTATGGTCGCTGGAGCCCTGGCTGTGTTTGCGTATCTAAGTGGCCATTTGCAATTTGCGAATTACTTGCATATTCCCTACGTCGCAGGATCGGGCGAGCTGATTATTATCTGCGGCGCGATTGTTGGTGCCGGTTTAGGGTTCTTATGGTTTAACACCTATCCAGCTCAGGTATTCATGGGTGATGTTGGTGCTTTATCTCTAGGGGCCGTTTTAGGCGTTATTGCCGTTATTGTTCGACAGGAGCTGGTTTTAGTCATTATGGGCGGCATTTTTGTGATGGAGACGGTGTCTGTCATTTTGCAGGTTGCCTCTTATAAATTGACAGGGCGTCGAATTTTTCGAATGGCGCCGATTCATCACCATTTTGAGCTGAAAGGATGGCCTGAACCTCGTGTCATCGTACGATTCTGGATCATCAGTGTTGTCTTGGTTTTAATTGGTTTAGCTACGTTAAAGCTGCGGTAAGTAGCCATTGGGTTTGGTGTAAAAGGAGAAAGTCGTGTCGTTAATAGCAACGGACAGTTTTAAAATTATTATCGGTCTGGGTCAGACAGGTATGTCCTGCGCACGATTTTTGGCGGCGAAAGGCTTGCGTTTTGCGGTAGTTGATACACGGGAAGAGCCTCCCTTGGCGGCAGAGTTCCGAAGCGTGTTTCCAACAATAGAACTCCGTTGCGGAGCACTGGATACTGAGTTTCTGCAGCAAGCAAGTGAATTAATCCTCAGTCCAGGTGTTGCCTGTGCACTTCCTGAAATACAGTCTGCTATCGCTCATGGCGTATCTGTCATTGGCGATATTGATCTGTTTTGTCGAGAAGTCACAGCCCCTATTATTGCGATTACAGGTTCAAACGCAAAAAGCACGGTAACGACCTTGGTCGGCAAAATGGCGGCTGATGCAGGCGTGAGTGTCGGCGTTGGCGGCAATATTGGCATCCCCGTTTTGGACTTGTTAAGCGAGGGTGCGCGTCACGATCTCTATGTCTTAGAGCTGTCGAGCTTTCAGTTGGAAACCACGCATGAATTGAAAGCCGCCGCGGCCACTGTGTTAAATATTAGTCCGGATCATCTGGATCGCTATACGGACATGCAAGCTTACTATCTTGCTAAGCATCGAATTTACCGTGGCTGTTCAGTCTGTGTTGTGAATCGAGATGATGCGCTAACCGTGCCATTGATGGCAATTGGAATGTCTAAAGTCAGTTTTGGATTGTCAGCACCTGATTTAAAAGATTTTGGTTTAGCCGAATATGAAGGGGCTGAGTGGATATTTAAGGGTCTTACACCGATCTTACCCGTGGATTCAATTGGGATTAAGGGGCAGCATAATGTTGCCAACGTTATGGCGGCACTGGCCTTGGGTCATGCTGTGAATCTTCCGTTTGATGCGATGGTGAAAAGCATTCAATCCTTTCAGGGATTACCCCATCGTTGTCAAACCGTCGCGATTAAGCAGGGGGTTGTGTATGTCAATGACTCCAAAGGCACCAATGTTGGTGCAACGCTGGCGGCGATTGAGGGGTTGGGCCAACAATTGCCTGAAGGATCGGCATTGCATGTGATTTTAGGAGGGGTTGGGAAGGATCAATCTTTCTCTGAGCTTTCTGAGCCTTTACAGCGCTATGCTCGATCCGTGCATTTAATTGGTCGTGATGCACAACTGATCGCCAATGATTTGCAGGGTGTGCGTGTGGAGCATCAAACGACTTTGCAAGCGTCTGTGGTTGATGCATCGCAGAAAGCACAGCCAGGGGATATCGTTTTATTGTCTCCTGCGTGCGCAAGCTTTGATATGTTTTCAGGATATGACCATCGGGGTAATGTCTTCATCGAAGCCGTGGAGTCATTACCATGAATGTATTGAGAAGTCTGCGCCCTGCATGGCCACAAGCGCTGGATCTGCCTAAAGGTCAAATGCCGATTGATCCCTATCTTGCGCTGAGTGCCTTGGCACTGACCTTAACCGGTTTCGTGATGATCGCTTCTGCGTCGATGGATGTGGCCGCGCGGGACTTCGGGTCACCGACCTATTTTATGATGAGGCATGGCTTTTTCGTCGTACTGGCCTTCATCACGGTAGCCGTTATTTCTCGCATTCCTCTTAGCCTCTGGGAGCGTTACAGTGTGCTATTGCTGCTGGTGGGCATCATTCTGTTGGCGTTGGTGTTTCTGCCAGGCGTTGGCCGTGAGGTTAACGGGAGTCGCCGCTGGATATCGATGGGATTTTTTAACCTGCAGACGTCAGAAATTGCAAAAATATGCATGGTTCTCTTTATGAGCGGCTACCTTGTTAGACGCTTGGATGAAGTGAGGTCTAGCTGGTTTGGTGTCATCAAACCTGCACTGCCTTTGGCCCTATATGTTCTATTGCTCATTGTTCAGCCAGACTTTGGTGCCACCGTCGTCCTCATGGGGACGGTTATGGGGATGATTTTCTTAGGTGGCATGCGCTTTGGGCAGTTTTCACTGGTAATTGTGGGCGTTGTGGGATTGGCCTATTCAATGGCTATTTTTCAGCCCTATCGTTTGGCACGGTTACGATCTTTCCAAGACCCTTGGGCAGACCCTTTTGGGACTGGCTACCAATTATCTCAGGCACAGATTGCCTTTGGTCGAGGCGAGTGGTTCGGTACTGGGCTTGGCAATAGTATTCAGAAGCTATTTTATTTACCCGAAGCCCATACCGATTTTATTTATTCAATTTTATCTGAAGAAATGGGCTTGGTTGGCGCGCTGGCCATTATTGCTATTTATATGCTGCTGGTTACGCGAATCTTTTTAATCGGTCGACAGGCTGAAAAGCAAAGCCAATTTTTCAAGGCGTACGCCAGTTATGGTTTTGGCTTTATCTTTGCAGGCCAAGCCATGATCAATATCGGTGTGAACGTTGGTGCATTACCAACCAAAGGTTTGACTCTGCCCTTGTTAAGTTATGGTGGAAGTAGTTTGCTGGCGTCAGCCTGCATGATTGCGATTATCCTACGAATTGATTATGAATTAAAACGGGAACGATTAAACCAAGTTCGTCCAGGTAGGAGGCGCTCTCAATGAATGCGCAACCAGCAAAACGCCTATTGATTATGGCAGGAGGCACAGGTGGACATGTATTTCCTGCCTTGGCAACTGCGGATGTTTTAAGAGAGCAAGGTGTTCATATTGAATGGCTTGGCACTGAAAAAGGCATTGAAGCCAAAGTGGTTCCTGCGGCCAATATACCACTGAATACGATTGCTGTTACGGGCTTAAGAGGTAAAGGCGTGGCGAGTCTTTTGTCCGCACCGTTTAATTTGATTCGTGCAATTTGGCAAGCTCACCAAGTGATTAAGCGCGTCAAGCCCGATGCTGTATTGGGGATGGGCGGTTTTGCATCAGGCCCCGGAGGTTTAGCCGCTTGGTTGCACAGAATTCCCGTGGTGATACACGAACAGAATGCACTGCCGGGTATGACGAACCGAATTTTGTCACAAGTTGCAAAAAAAGTGCTGCAGGCATTCCCCGGCGCATTTCCAAAACTCAAGCTCGAGCATACTATTGGCAACCCCGTGAGAGGGCCGATTCTAGAGCTTGCTGAGCCGGATATACGCTTTAAAGATCGAGACGGTCCGATCCGGCTGTTAGTTGTGGGGGGGAGTTTAGGTGCGCAAGCGATCAATACATTGTTGCCTGACGTCTTATCTAATATGCCCGTGACATCTCGTCCTGTGGTTTGGCATCAAACGGGCCGTACGCACTTTGACGCAACCGTCGAAATTTACAACCAACACAATGTTGAAGCCAAGGTTGTTCCATTTATTGACAAGATGGACGAGGCCTTCGCTTGGGCGGACTTGGTTCTTTGTCGCTCAGGTGCTTTGACGGTCAGTGAGTTGGCGATTGCAGGGGTGGGGTCAATTTTAGTTCCATTCCCCTATGCGGTTGATGATCATCAAACGGCAAATGCACAGTTTTTGGTGGCTGCCGATGCCGCGCGCTTGGTACAGCAGTCTGAGCTAAGCAGTGACCGACTTAACACACTTTTAAATGAACTTAATCAGCGTGATGTGCTGCTGGCTATGGCTAAAAAAGCACGCAGCCAAGGACAGCCTTTGGCAGGTCAAAAATTGGCAGTCGCATGTTTGGAGGTAATGCAATGATTAAAGATAGCACGCTTCAGGTGTATGAAGTGCCCGAAATGCGACGTATCCGTCAAATCCATTTTGTTGGGATTGGTGGTGTTGGCATGTGTGGCATTGCTGAAGTGCTGCTCAATCAAGGCTATACGATTTCTGGGTCGGATATGAAATCCTCAGCCACAACTGAACGATTAAGTGGTTTAGGGGCCATGATTTTCATCGGACATGACTCCTCCAACATTGACGATGCGGATGTTGTGGTTATTTCGACGGCTGTTGCCGACACAAATCCTGAGTTGATTGCTGCGCGAGAAAGAAGGGTGCCAATTGTACGCAGAGCAGAGATGCTTGCCGAATTGATGCGCTATCGCCATGGTATTGCGGTTGCCGGAACGCACGGAAAAACAACGACTACCAGTCTGCTGTCTTCCATTATGGCTGAAGCTGGATTGGACCCTACATTTGTGATTGGCGGGCGACTGAACAGCGCAGGCACGAATGCACAATTAGGCGGTAGCCGTTACTTAGTTGCCGAAGCCGATGAAAGTGATGCCTCTTTTTTACATTTGCAGCCGATGGTCGCCATCGTGACCAATATCGATGCCGATCATATGGACACCTATGAAGGAGACTTTAATAAACTGAAGCAAACGTTTATTAATTTTCTTCATAATTTACCTTTTTATGGCTTAGCTGTTCTGTGCACGGATGATCCAGTGGTAAGGGAGATATTACCCAGAGTGAGCCGTCCAATTCTGACCTATGGTTTTCATGAAGAGGCTGATTTCAGAGCTGTAGATGTCACGCAGAGGGGGATGCAAACATCCTTTAAAGTGGTTCGTCCGACGGGTCATAAAGACCTTGAGGTTACAGTGAATATGCCAGGCCGCCATAACGTATTGAATGCACTGGCTTGTATTGCTGTCGCCACCGATGAAGGTATTCAGGATCATGCAATCTGCAATGCGTTATCGCGCTTTCAAGGGGTCGGACGACGTTTTCAAGTGTTGGGCGATATAAACGTCACCGGAGGTTCTGTTCAATTGGTGGACGACTATGGTCATCATCCACGTGAGGTGAAAGCCGTGATACAGGCCGTTCGTGATGGCTGGCCGGATCGACGCTTAGTGATGATATATCAGCCACATCGCTACACGCGAACGCGCGATCTTTACGATGACTTTGCACAGGTTCTTTCTGAAGTGGATTTGTTGATTATGCTTGAAGTCTATTCGGCGGGTGAACAAGCCATTCCGGGTGCCGATACTCGAAGTTTGTGTCGAACGATTCGCCAAAGGGGTATAGAACCTCTGTTTGTTGAATCAACAGATGATATTCCTGATTTGTTAAAAAATGTCCTTCGGCCTGATGATCTTCTACTGACCCAAGGTGCTGGTGATATCACATCCTTAGCGCATCGGTTAGCTGGGCTTGATCTTCAATCGACTCGCGAGGAGGAAATAGGACAATGAGTAAGATGTCTGAGCAAGAGATGCAGTCGTTTGGACGTGTTGCCGTTTTGATGGGGGGGCGCTCTGCTGAAAGGGCGATTTCTTTGCGAAGTGGTGCAGAGGTTTTAAAAGGCTTATTGGCGGCGGGCATTGATGCCTTCCCTATTGACCTTTGTAAAGACGGTGCTGATCCAGTTGCCCAGTTGTTGGATGCAGAGTTTGATCGTGCGTTTCTCATTCTTCATGGTCGTGGCGGTGAGGATGGAACCCTTCAAGGTTTGCTCGAAATGATGGGCAAGCCTTATACCGGCAGTGGGGTGGCGGCATCTGCCTTAGGAATGGATAAACTGCGCTGCAAACAGCTTTGGATGGGCGCCGGTTTGCCGACGCCACCTTGCTGTGTGCTAACACAAGAGACGGATCTTAACCAAGTTGCAGAGTTGTTAGGCTATCCACTGATGGTTAAGCCTGTCCACGAAGGCTCCAGTATTGGTATCAGCCGGGTTATGAATTTGGATGAGTTAAAAGCCGCCTATGCTCAAGCCGTGTCATATGATCATTTAGTGATTGCTGAGCAGTGGATAAAGGGGTCTGAGTACACAATTGCTGTTTTAAAAGGGGAAGCGTTACCGATTATTCGATTGGAAACCAGCCACTCTTTTTACGACTTTAACGCGAAATATGAAGCCGCAGATACTCAATATTTATTTGATGATCAGCTCAGCGATGAAAAACGCTCTGAATTAAAGCGCCTTTCTGAATCTGCTTTTGCAGCGGTTGGTTGCACGGGGTGGGGGCGCGTTGATGTCATGATGGACGAAGAAGGTCGATTTCAGTTGTTAGAGGTCAATACCTTACCGGGTATGACCGATCACAGTTTGGTTCCGATGGCGGCGCGCGAAGCAGGATTGAGCTTTGAGGACTTGGTGATTGAAATCTTAAAAACCTCATTCAATACAGAGGCGCGCTAAGATGAATCTTTCCTTACCTTGGATGAGACTGCAAGGAACGTCTGAGTTAGAGACTCGTCCGTCTGCCCAGCCGATTGCTGCGTCTAATCCGGTTGAGGTACAGGATAAGGCGTGGAGAACCGTTAACTCCTTGCTTGCACTGGCCGTGTTTGTTGGAACCTTAGTGTATCTGTCCGAAAAAGTATACATATGGCTTGATCAACCGATTCAAGAGGTGAGAGTGAATAGCCATGTTCGTCATTTAGATACAGAGACACTTGCGCAGTCGGTTGCATCCGGTATTTCCAGTTCGTTGCTCTCACAGGACGTTGTGTATTTGCGTGAATTGGCACTCGCCGATCCTTGGGTACATTCTGTGAGTGTTCAACGTCAGTGGCCTGCTGCCATTGAAGTCACTATTACTGAAGAAGTACCCGTTGCGCGTTGGGGAGATGTTGGGCTTTTAAATCATCAGGGCGATATTTTTTGGCCTGAGCGCAATGCAGACTATGACAACTTACCCAAACTGAACGGCCCTGCCCATGAAACTCGAGCCATCATGCAGCAGTTCCATGATTTGAATCGACTTTTCTCAGGTTATGGATTGAAGCTGACGGGGTTGTCGTTGGAAGGGCGTGGTGCTTGGACGCTTGAATTGGATAATGGCCTGCAAATCGTTGCAGGAAGAGAGCAGGTGATGCCTCGACTTAGACGCTTCATGAAGCTTTATGATGCTAGGTTAAGCGATATGGTTGAAACCATTGAAAAAATAGACATTCGATATACCAACGGCGTTGCTGTGAAGTGGCGGACCGAAGAGAGGCAAGATAATGCAGGGTAAGCAAAGTACTTCAGACGGCGGAATGGTCGTTGCGTTAGACATAGGTACGTCAAAGGTTGTCTGTCTTGTTGGTGAAGTCTGCGCGGATGGAAGTATAGAAATCGTCGGTGTGGGCTCCCAGCCTTCTCGGGGAATGAAGAGAGGGGTGGTTGTCAACATTGAGTCGACTGTTGCCGCTATTCAGCGGGCGGTTGAAGAGGCCGAGTTGATGGCAGGATGTAAAATACATTCTGTCACGGTTGGTATTGCAGGCAACCACATTAGCAGTTTGAATTCACATGGAATTGTTGCCGTTAGAGATAGGGAGGTTTCTGAGTATGATCTTGAACGAGTAATTGATGCGGCGCGTGCAGTTGCGATCCCGGCGGATCAACGTATTTTGCACATCTTGCCGCAAGAGTATTTGATTGATACCCAAGAGGGTATTAAAGAGCCTTTAGGAATGTCAGGTGTGCGGCTAGAGGCCAAGGTGCATCTAGTGACAGGGGCGAGCAATGCAATCCAGAATATTGATAAGTGCATACGTCGATGTGGTTTAGGTGTTGATGCGATTGTCTTAGAACAGCTTGCTTCCAGCTATGCGGTCTTGGCCGAAGACGAAAAAGACTTAGGTGTTTGCATTGTTGATATTGGGGGTGGCACAACCGACATCGCTGTTTTCACGGGTGGAGCAATTCGGCATACAGCGGTCATCCCTATTGCCGGCGACCAAGTGACCAATGACATTGCGATGGCCTTGAGAACCCCTACGCAGCATGCAGAGAAAATTAAGATCAAGTATGCCTGTGCGCTCGCTCAGCTTGCTCAAGCCGATGAAATGATCAAGGTGCCGAGTGTGGGCGATAGACCGCCGCGAGATTTATCTCGTCAATCCTTAGCCGAGGTTGTTGAACCACGGTACGAAGAGTTGTTCACCTTGGTGCAGGCTGAATTAAGACGTTCTGGTTATGAGGAGTTAATTGCTGCCGGTATCGTTCTAACGGGCGGTACTTCAAAAATGGAAGGTGCTGTAGAGCTAGCAGAAGAAATATTTCATATGCCTGTTCGTCTTGCTGTACCCCAGGGGGCAAGAGGAATGGAGAGCTTATTACAGAACCCCATTTATGCCACGAGCATCGGGCTTTTGCATTATGCGAAGGTTGAGCAAAAGCCCGTTGCACGTGAACGAGAGGCACAACCGAATAAAGTGAAAGAAAAAGAAATCGTACCGGAAATGCGCGAGAAACGTCTAAAAGTGCCAAAAGCAAAGAGTAAGCCGAAGGTAAAAGATTTTTTTAGCCGGATAAAAGACTGGTTTAAAGGTAATTTTTAAATTTTATTGAATTAATAAGGTCATTGCCGGAATACAGTAGTAGGCAAGGACGGGGGAGGACAAAATGTTTGAATTGATCGACAGCTTACCACAAGACGCAGTCATTAAGGTCATCGGAGTGGGCGGCGGCGGCGGTAACGCTGTCCAGCACATGGTGAATTTTGACCTGGCCGGCGTTGAATTTATATGCGCGAATACGGATGCGCAAGCGCTTGATCGTATGGCGACTCGCACTGCCTTACACATAGGTGGCAGTATGACAAAAGGGTTGGGTGCAGGAGCAAACCCAGATATAGGTCGCCAAGCAGCATTAGAAGATAGAGACCGCATCGCAGAGTCTTTGCGTGGTGCGGATATGGTGTTCATCACTGCGGGTATGGGTGGTGGCACGGGAACGGGTGCCGCTCCAATTGTAGCTGAAATTGCAAAAGAGATGGGTGTCTTGACCGTTGCTGTGGTAACACGTCCATTTCGATTTGAAGGCCGCAAACGGATGCAAATTGCGGAAGAAGGGATTCGTGAACTGCGCGAGTGCGTCGATTCACTGATTATTATTCCCAATGAAAAGCTGATGCAAGTATTAGGAAAAAACTGCAGTTTGATTAATGCTTTCAATGCGGCTAACGATGTACTCAAAGGGGCTGTGCAAGGGATTGCTGACTTAATCACGCGTCCGGGTATGATCAACGTTGACTTTGCTGACGTTAAAACCGTGATGTCTGAGATGGGTATGGCCATGATGGGTACTGGCATCGCTAAGGGCGATAACCGTGCGCAAGAAGCCGCTGAAGCCGCTATTAGCAGTCCGTTGCTTGAAGACATCGATCTAAAAGGTGCCCGCGGGATTCTGGTCAATATTGCCGCAGGTGAGGACCTAAGTTTAGGTGAGTTCAACGAAGTCGGTATGATCGTTGAAGAGTGCGCTGCTGAAGATGCCACGATTGTTGTGGGTACGGTGATTGATCCTACTCTAGGAGACTTCTTGAAAGTGACCGTTGTTGCAACAGGATTGGATCGTCCAAGAGATGCAGAAGTCCGTGTTGTGGCGTCTAATCCTCAACCGCGCAATGATGTAAAAGCAGTGGATCAGATTGAGTTGCCGTCGATCTTACGTAGACAAAAGCAAGAAGCCTTGCTGGAAAAGCAAGAGCATCGTAGTCAAGAAGCGGGCATGACCTCTAAGCGTGACTATGGTGAATTGGATATCCCTACGTTTCTGCGTCGTCAAGCGGATTAAGTCACAAAGAGGATCATGGCAGAGTGGATTGCTTGAAAAGCGTTAATTCTGTTATGATTCTCATTTAGATTGAAGCGCAAGCGGCGGAAAATATGATCAAGCAGCGTACACTGAGTCGAAGCATAAAGGCGAATGGCATAGGGTTGCATTCGGGTAAAAAAGTGTACATGACACTTAAGCCGGCTCCTGAAAATATGGGCATTGTCTTTCGTCGCGTTGATCTTACTCCGATTGTCGATATACCGGCGTTTGCTTTAAATGTTGTAAGTACACAACTGTCGACGAATTTAGCAGAAGGTGCTGCGAGTGTGTCGACGGTTGAGCACCTCATGTCTGCCTTAGCGGGATTAGGCATCGATAACGCGATCATCGAAGTCGATGCAGAAGAAATTCCGATTATGGATGGGAGCGCTGCGCCATTCGTTTTTCTCATTCAGTCCGCGGGTATTCAAGAGCAGAGTGCAGCCAAAGAGTTTGTTCGTATTTTAAGGCCCATTGGTATTGAAGTGGGCGAAAAGACCGCGAGCTTTCGACCCTTTAATGGCTTTAAGTTGGGATTTAAAATCGAGTTTGATCATCCTGCATTTACCGAAAAGCACTTAGAGTCATCGCTTGAGTTCTCCTCTCATAACTTTGTCAAAGAGGTCAGTCGCGCTCGAACCTTTGGTTTTATGCGAGACATCGAATTTTTAAGATCCAACAATTTGGCCTTGGGCGGTAACTTTGATAACGCGATTGTTGTCGATGATCAAAAGGTCTTGAATCAAGATGGCTTGCGCTACGAAAATGAGTTTGTTAAGCACAAAATTCTAGATGCTGTGGGCGATCTTTATCTTTTAGGTCGCAGCATTATTGGCGAGTACTACGGTTTCAAGTCTGGCCATCATCTCAACAATTTACTTTTGAGAGAGTTGCTAAATCACCCTGATGCGTTCGAGCGTGTCACCTTCGAGCAGGGTCAAGCGCCTGTTCCAATTGATTATCAACCTCGACGAGCCTCTAGTCGAAGGCTGAAACGATCCATTAGGATGGATAGCCGGATCATTTCCGGCTTTTTTATGAGCAAAAATTATAAATAAAGCCTGAAAAAAAGGTTTAAACCTCAACTATCTGCCCCAATCAATGTAAAATGTTTCGCATTCTTGCCCAGCGTGGGCATACGTCATCTAATAAATGGTAAAAATTGAATTATGCTCACATCACTGTTGAAAAAAGTTTTCGGAAGCAAAAACGAACGCGAACTCAAACGGATGAAACGGACTGTCAAGGATATCAATGCATGGGAAGCCGAGCTTGAAAAGCTCAGTGGTGAAGGGCTGACGGCATTAACCGAACAATACCGCCAACGTTATCAGCAAGGCGAAAGCTTGGAAAAGCTTTTGCCAGAGGCCTTTGCAACGGTTCGTGAGGTTTCCAAGCGTGTGATGAACATGCGCCACTTCGATGTTCAGATGATCGGTGGTATATCCCTTCACGAAGCAAAGTAGCCGAAATGAAAACAGGTGAAGGTAAAACACTTGTTGCTACCTTACCTGCGTATTTAAATGCGATTACGGGCAAAGGGGTTCATGTTGTCACTGTCAATGATTACCTCGCCAGCCGTGATGCCGAGTGGATGCGTCCACTTTATGAAGCCTTGGGTTTGAGTGTTGGTGTGATTCTGTCCGGTCAAGATCCGATGACAAAGCGTTCGGCCTATGCCAGTGACATTACCTATGGCACCAATAATGAATTCGGCTTCGACTACTTGCGCGACAACATGGCGTTCAGCATCGAGGAGAAAGTTCAACGTGGCTTTAACTTTGCCATCGTCGATGAAGTGGACTCTATCTTAATTGATGAAGCTCGTACGCCATTGATTATCTCAGGGCCAGCCGAAGACAGTTCGGTTATGTATGCGCGTATCAATACCGTCATTCCAAAACTGAAACAGTTCTTTGGAGAAGTGGACGTTAAAGACGACACGCAAACAATAGACGAACACTTCGTCGTGGATGAAAAAAATAGAACGGTTGAGTTGACTGAAGCCGGACATCAGTTGATCGAAGAGATTTTAAGCGAAGAAGGTTTGTTGGCTGAGGGTGAAAGCCTTTATGCACCGAATAACTTGAACTTGCTGCATCACGTTTTGGCGGCACTTCGCGCGCATTACCTTTTCCAAAAAGATAAAGACTACATCGTGCAAAATGGTCAGGTTGTCATCGTCGATGAACACACCGGTCGTATTATGCCGGGCCGCCGTTGGTCAGAGGGTTTGCATCAAGCCGTAGAAGCAAAGGAGGGCGTCAATATCCAATTGGAAAGCCAAACGCTGGCTTCGACCACCTTCCAAAATTATTTCCGTTTGTATGACAAACTATCAGGAATGACGGGAACCGCTGATACCGAAGCATTTGAATTACGTCAAATTTATGGTTTGGATGTTGTCGTGATCCCGACGAATCGTGAAATTCAGCGTATCGACCATAATGATCTCATTTATCTTACGATGGAGGATAAATTTAACGCAATTGTTAAAGAAATCCGGCATTGTAAAGAGAACAATAAGCCTGTGCTGGTCGGTACAGCGTCGGTTGAGTCTTCTGAACTCTTATCACGCATGCTGACCAAAGAAAAAATAGAGCACAATGTTCTAAATGCTAAGAACCATGGCCGTGAGGCTGAAATAGTCGCGGATGCCGGACGTCCTGGTGCTATTACGATTGCGACGAACATGGCGGGTCGTGGTACTGATATCATGTTAGGCGGTAAGCTTGAAAGAGAGCTGGCTGCGCTAAAAGACCCGACACCGGAGCAAATTGAAGCGGTTAAAGCCGATTGGCAACAACGTCATGATCAAGTGTTGGCGGCTGGTGGTTTGCATATTCTGGGAACAGAGCGTCATGAGTCTCGTCGAATTGACAACCAGTTACGTGGGCGTGCTGGACGTCAGGGCGATCCAGGTTCGACGCGTTTCTTCTTATCGATGGAAGATGATTTAATGCGAATCTTTGCATCGGATCGTGTTCGTCAATTTATGCAAGCCTTAGGGATGGAAAAGGGCGAAGCCATTGAGCACAAAATGGTGAGTAATGCGATTGAAAAAGCCCAGCGTAAAGTTGAAGGGCGCAACTTTGATATCCGTAAAAACCTCTTGGAATACGATGATGTTGCAAATGACCAGCGTACAGTTGTCTATGATCAGCGCAACGAGTTGATGAGCACTAACGATATTTCTGAAACAATCAATGCGATTCGTGACGAAGTGGTGGAAGACACGATTAACGAATTTATCGCGCCTCAGAGCTTGCCTGAAACTTGGGATATCGAGGGGCTTGAAAAGGCTCTCGAAATAGAGTTCTCGGTCGCCTTGCCAATCCAAACGTGGTTGGATGAAGACAAGAACCTCTATGAAGAGCCCTTGCGTGAACGTATTCGGGCGGAAATCATCCAGCGCTATACTGAAAAAGAGCAATTGGTTGGGGCAGAGACCATTCGTTTGTTTGAAAAACAAGTGATGTTGCAGGTCATGGACACGTTATGGAAAGAACATTTGCAAACCATGGATTTGTTGCGTCAAGGCATACATCTTCGCGGTTACGCGCAGAAAAACCCCAAGCAGGAATATAAGCGTGAAGCCTTCCAGCTTTTCCAAAACTTGCTCACGAACATTAAAAAAGACGTTGTCCGAATCTTGAGCCACGTTAAAGTACGTCAACCTGAAGAGGTTGAGGCAATGGAGCAGCAACGTAGAGAAGCGGCAGAGCGCCAACAAATGAATTTTGAACACTCACAAAGCAGTGGTCTTGCGAGCGCAGACGGTCAAGCACAAGCCGAGGCTCAAGAAGAGTCGGATAAGTCTGAACCTTTTGTGAGAGATGTTGCTAAAGTGGGACGCAATGAACCTTGTCCATGTGGATCAGGTAAAAAATATAAACAATGCCACGGTAAAATCTGAGGTAAGCACAATGGCAGTCGGCAAAGAAGAAGCGATCGTGTATCACCCTGTCAAAGGGTTTAAGCTAGGAACAGGCTCTGCAGGCATAAAAAAACCAGGACGAAAAGATCTGGTGGTGATGGAAATACCCGTTGGCTCTTCATTGGCGTCGGTATTTACCCTAAACCAGTTTTGTGCAGCCCCCGTTCGAGTTGCAAAAAAGCATTTAGCGACAGGTGCCTTGCCTAGGTATCTCCTGACGAATACCGGCAATGCGAATGCGGGCACAGGGGAGCAGGGCATAGTTGATGCCGAGGCATGCTGCCAAGCGTTAGCCAGTAAAATGCGCTGTGATGCAGAGTCGATTCTTCCGTTTTCGACAGGAGTTATAGGCGAGCCTTTGCCTGTCGCCAAAATCACGGCGGGTTTAGACAGTGCTATCGCTAATCTGTCAGAAGAAGGTTGGGAAGAGGCGGCTCACGGATCATGACGACGGATACACGTCCCAAGGGCGCCAGTGTCCAGTTTGAGTATCAAGGTAAAACGGTAACCGTAACCGGTATTTCCAAAGGCTCAGGCATGATTATGCCAAACATGGCCACAATGCTTGGATACGTCGCCACCGATGCAGAGGTCGAGCCCAATTTATTGCAACGTTTGTTGAGCCATGCGAGTGATCGCTCATTTAATCGAATCACAGTGGATGGTGATACTTCAACTAACGATGCTTGTATTTTGGTTGCAACAGGTCAAAGCGGTGTTGAAATTACCGACCTTGAGCCTGTGTTGATGGAGCGTTTTACACAGGCATTGGATCAAGTTATGTTGTCCCTAGCGCATGCCATTGTTAAAGACGGTGAGGGCGCGACTAAGTTTGTAGAGGTTCGTGTTGAGAAAGCAGGCAGCACGGAAGAAGCCTTGAAGGTCGCTTATACCATAGCTCACTCACCTTTGGTCAAAACAGCATTATTTGCTTCTGATCCAAACTGGGGACGTATACTTGCATGTGTAGGTCGTGCAGGCGTTCATGAACTCGATGTAAGTGATGTGCAGATCTGGTTAGATGAAGTGTGCATCGTCGATAAAGGGGCCCGTGCTACGAGCTATACAGAAGAGCAAGGACAGGAGGTGATGAACCGCGAGAATATTTGTATTCGCGTGATTCTGAATCGTGGTGGCTTTGCTGATCAAGTCTGGACAACCGATTTGTCTCACGATTATGTCACCATCAATGCGGAATATCGTTCCTAAATGAAGTCCTTGATTCATGTTATGGTTGGGGTTATCAGAAATGCCAAAGGCCAAATTCTGATCGCCCTTAGGCCTAAAAACAGGCATCAAGGTGGACTATGGGAGTTTCCAGGCGGTAAGGTTGAAGGCGATGAGCCACCTTACCAAGCTTGGTGCGTGAACTCAATGAAGAGTTAGCGCTTCATGTGCACGAAGCGACCCCCCTTATTCGTATCCCATACCATTATGATGATTGCTCAGTTCTCTTGGATGTATGGGACATTAATCGCTTTACCGGTGAAGCCAAAGGAATGGAAGGGCAGGAGATACGCTGGGTTGATCTCAATCATTTAGGGGAATACAGCTTCCCTGCGGCGAATGTTCCGATTCTTTCTGCCGTTCGATTGCCTAGTCATATTGCCATTACGGGGCAGGCTGTAAACCAGGATGCGTTTTGTTCGAAGGTGCAATCCCTACTTGAACAAGGTTGTCGTTGGATTCAGCTCAGAGATCACTCGCTATCGGAGCGAGATTACGCAGCTGTGTTTCATTTGCTTAAGCCTATCTGTGACGCGCATCAGGCCATCCTTCAGGTCAATACATCGCTTACATTGGCCAATACGCTGAATGCGCAGGCCTTGCATTTAACTGAGCCTCGCTTAAATGATCTAATGGAAAGACGAGCATTTAAAGGGCAATGGCTGAGTGCTGCGTGCCATTCACCGGACGCATTGCAACGAGCACAATCCAAAGGATGTGATTTTGTATTCTTGTCACCTGTGAAGGCGACACAAACTCACCCTGAGCAAGCAGGTATAGGTTGGCAGAGGTTTCATCAGTGGGTTTCTGACGTGACGTTACCTGTCTATGCGCTTGGCGGGTTGTCTCAGGTGGATTTTCAGTCTGCACGGGAAGCGGGTGCACAAGGAGTTGCTTCAATTTCAGCTTTTTGGCCTAACTGAGTGTTTTTAGTTTAATTCAATACATCCGACAGATTTATAAAATGCCGAGTGATATCAAGCCACTCGGCATTTTTTTTGTTTCTATGACGGGTCAGTCGTTAAGGCTGTATTTCACATCAGGGGCTTTTTGCTGTCTTGCTCTTTCAATCAGCTCTTGCCCTGTGGTTCGTTCAATCATCTTATTTTTTTGATGCAATGCTGTTTTAGCCATCATGTGCGCGCTGACGGGAGCTGTAATGAATAAGAACAGTGTAATCAGTAATTCATGAACACTAATGCCAGACTCTCGAACGGTGAATAAAATCATTGATGCGATCAACAAGCCGCCCATACCCAGTGTGGTTGCTTTTGTTGGCGCATGCAGCCGCATAAAAAAATCCGGCAAGCGCACTAAGCCAATCGAGCCGACTAGAATAAAGATGCCGCCAATCAGTAAAAAAATAGAAACAATCAGTTCAAGTAAAAAATTCATCTTTAGGCCTATTCAATAATATCGCCGCGCAGTAAATACTTACACAATGCTGCGGTGCTGATAAAACCTAACATTGCAATTAAAAGCGCTGCTTCAAAGTACAACGCCGACCCTAGCCAGATACCCAGTAAAATGATAAGTGCGATACTGTTGATATACATGGTATCCAACGCTAGCAGGCGATCAGGTAAGTCTGGGCCTGCAAACAGTCGCCATAAATTGAGAATCAATGAAATGGCCACCATGGCCGTTACCAAGGATACAGTCCAACTTAACATGAAAATATCTCCATTAATGGCGCTTCATAACGTTGTTTAATCGTTTGAATCAGCTCTTCTTCATTTTTCATGGTGAGTGCGTGGACATAGAGAAACTTCCGACATTCAGACACTTCGGAGCTGACCGTGCCTGGTGTTAAAGAGACGGTGCTGGCTAAAAGGGTAATTGGAAGCTCACCTTCAAGGTCAAGTGGTACCGCAAAAAAACCTGGGTTGAGATTTTTGATTGGCCCCATAACTTGAATGGCGACTTCGAGGTTTGCCGTCACGATATCCCCCAGAACCCGTAAAGCATAACGAAACGTGTGCATGGGTTTATGCAGTGCGGGTTGTGGTTTGCTTAAGCTAGAGGTGAGCAGAGGAATACCCAATGCCAACACCGACCCCAAGAACAGATGTCCAGGTGCCAGTGTGTTGTTTAGCAGCAGCCATGTGACAAATAACAAGATGCTGTGATAGGGCATGGGCAGCCATTTAAAACGAGGTTTTGCTAACATGACAGTTATTCTCCTAACACTGGCAACAGAGCACGAACCGAGAGCTCGGGGTTGTGTAAAACCGCCGCTGCTTCATGCGTCATGCTGGTAATAGGGCCGGCAAACAAGACCAATAAAGGGGAAAGGCTAAGTAAGAATACAATCGCCATTAACTGGGTAATATGCACAGGGTTACCATCAGTATCGGCGGTATTTCCGGTGGTACGCCAGAAAAGGGTTGTTCCGGCTCTCGAGAGAGCGATAATTGATGCCAATCCGGCGAACAAGATCGACGACCATACCCAGCCCATTTCAGCCCCTGTATGGGCCGATTGCAGTAGCAGTGCTTTTCCAATAAAGCCCGATAATGGCGGCATACCCACCATGGCAATTGCCGCTACAAAGTATAACCCAGCCAGAAGGTCTCGCTGCTTCATGAGTCGAGCCGCTACGAAACGGTCAGCGGCTTTGCCGCGCTGTTTGGCAATCAAATCTGCAATTAAAAACATCGCGGCTGACACCAATGTGGTGTGCAATAGGTAGTAGAATGAAGCGCCACTGGCATCCTCACGTCCGAGTGCGGCCCCAGTTAGGAGTGTTCCCACCGAGATTAGAATCATGTTGGCGGTTAGCATCTTCAGATTTTGGCTGGCCAGCGCGCCAATGGCCCCTGCGATCAGGGTTAGCACGGCAATCGGCCAGAGCCAAAACTGCGCAATATTGGCTAGATCACCAGCAAAATCGCCAAAAATAACGGTATGTACCCTAAAGATGCTGTAAATGCCCACTTTGGTCATAATGGCAAACATGGCGGCAACTGGAGCACTGGCTGCGGCATAGGTTCTGGGCAACCAGAAGTGGAGGGGAAGCATGGCTGACTTTAGACCAAATACAATAAGTAGCAGTAATCCTGCAATTTTAACCAGTGTGGTTTCATCAGAGTCAAGGGTTTGAAGTTTTATCGCCATATCTGCTGTGTTTAGCGTGCCAAGCATTCCGTAAAGAATACCAAGGGCAAACAAGAAGATACTCGATCCGACCAAGTTTAAAATAACGTAATGTAGACTCGCCTGGGTCTTGTGTTTGCCACCGCCATGTATGAGCAAAGCATAGGACGCGATCAACAGAATTTCAAAGCAAACGAATAAGTTGAATAAATCCCCAGTTAGGAAAGCGCCGTTAACACCTGCCACTAAGAGTAATATCAGGGTGTGATAATACATGCCCGTTTCATCTTCACCTGCACAGGCATAGAGAATGGAGGCAAGGGCCAGAATTGAGGTTAAAAGCACCAGTAGCGCCGCCAATGGATCCGCAACAAGTACGATGCCGTAGGGTGCTGACCAGTTGCCTAGCGCGTAGAGTTGTGTTCCCTGGGACATGACTTCTTTAAGAAGACCGCTGGACACCACCAATACCAGCATAGATGAGCCTACCGCAAAGATGCGCTGACGTGTAATGCTGTTTTGAATCGGTGGAAGGATCAGCAATACACCCGCTAATAATGGCAGTAGAAATGGCATGATGACCAAGTGTTGCATCAAGATTTCTCCTTGTCCGTGAGTGATGAGTGATCTGGAATGCGTCCATCAACGTGGTCATTTCCAAGATCACCTCGCCCTCTCATCGATAAAATTACAACAAACGCAGTCATCGCAAATCCGATAACGATGGCCGTGAGTACCAATGCCTGAGGCAGTGGATCGGCATAGGTGCTGTTAGCCCCTATGACGGCAGCCGAGTCAACGGATAAGCGTCCCATGGAGAACAGGAATAAATTAACGGCATAACTTAATAGTGTCAGTCCAACCACCACAGGAAAGGTTCGGCTGCGTAACACCAAAAAAATGCCGCAAGTGGTCAGTATCCCAACACAAAATGCAAATAAGGCTTCCATTATTTATCCTCCATTTTTGGACGATGCGATGTGGTTAACTTTCCAAGGTTCGCAAGGATTAATAGTGTTGCGGCCACCACCGTAATATACACGCCAAGATCAAACGCAATCGCGCTTGCTAATTCAAACTCACCCAGCAGCGGTAAGCTGAAGTAATCAAACCAGCTGGTTAAGAACGGACGATCAAATAACCAGCTACCTGCACCCGTGATGGCGGCGATCAAAACACCTATGGCGATTGCCCATTGGTAGTTGATTTTCAGGCGAGGTTTAATCCAGTCCACACCGTGTGCAATGTACTGCAAAATGATGGCAACGGCTGTAATTAAGCCTGCAATAAAACCACCGCCGGGCATGTTGTGACCACGAAGGAAAATGTAGGCAGAAACAAGCAGCGCTAATGGAAGCAGTGATTGAGACACTGTTCTGAGAATCATCGGATGGCTGTCTTTGGTCCAGTTGATGCCCTTACTGTCACCGGATGGCATAAAGACCTTCATGCGGTTAATCAGCTTGAAAATACCCAGTGCAGCAATGCCGAGTACCAGTATTTCCCCAAAGGTATCGAACCCACGGAAGTCGACCAAAATGACGTTAACAACATTGGTCCCACCCCCGCCAGGTTTACTGTTTTCTAAGAAGAATTCAGAAATACTCAGCTGAGGGCGAGTCATGATTGCATAGTTGATGGTGCCGATAATACCGCCAATAATTGCAGCAACGCCAAGGTCTCTGGCAACTCGCCCTGGGCTTGACTCCTTAGGCGTTTGTTGCGGTAAAAAGAATAGCGCCAACATTAATAGTGTAATGGTGACAACCTCGACTGACAGCTGAGTCAGAGCCAGGTCGGGTGCTGAAAAATAGGAAAAAGAGACAGAAACAATTAAGCCGACAACAGATAGAGTCAACAATGAAATGTAACGTTGTCGATGCCAAATAACGGTTGCAAACGCCGACAATACTAGAAGGGTGGCCATGATAATCGACAAGGAGGTTAGTGGTAACTGAGTTCTTGTCCCCTCGGTTTGCAGCAAATCCAGCAGCGGGTGGCCAGCAAACACGATGACCAATAGCAACACCATTAGCATATAGCGTTGCAATGAACCATTTTCAAAATAGGCATTGATTTTTTGAGTCCCACGTACCATGCATTGAATAATGCTTTCAAACACAATTTTTGCATCGGTTTCAGGGAATTGGCTCTGAAATTTGAAGAGCTTACGACGGTTGTGGTAAATAATAATGCCAAAGAGCATTGCCACAATACTCATCGTTAGGGGCAAATTAAAACCATGCCAAATTGATAAGGAGTAATCGGGCACATCTCCTAAGAGAACGGCTGATGATGCACTGAATAAGAGCTTACCAACAATTAAACCCGGAAAAATACCAACCAAGAGACATAAGCCGACTAAAATTTCGACGGGTACTTTCATATACCGAGGCGGTTCATGTGGTGTTTTGGGCAAATCAATCGGTTCGCCATTGAAAAAGACATCGTGAATAAATCGAAGCGAATAGGCGACCGAGAAGATGGCAGCAAGTGTTGCTAAAACAGGGATCATCCAAGATAAAGAGCCTAGGGTGTGTTGGTGCAGGGTTTCAGCAAAGAACATCTCCTTTGATAAGAAACCGTTCAGTAATGGAACACCCGCCATGGAGGCTGCTGCAACCATGGCAAGGGTTGCTGTGTAGGGCATAAACTTCCAGAGACCATTTAAGCGCCGCATATCGCGAGTGCCAGCCTCATGGTCAATAATACCTGCCGCCATAAACAACGATGCTTTAAAAATGGCGTGGTTGATAATGTGGAAAATGGCTGCAATTGCCGCAAGCTGCGTATCCATGCCAAGCAATAGAGTGATTAATCCCAAGTGGCTGATGGTTGAGTAGGCAAGTAACCCTTTGATATCGTGTTTAAATAAGGCGGTATAAGCCCCCAGCAGCAGTGTGGCAAGCCCCGTCATGCTGACGATGATAAACCATAGTTCAGTACCGGATAGCGCAGGGTAAAATCTCGCCATCAAAAAGATGCCAGCTTTAACCATTGTGGCAGAGTGCAAATAGGCACTGACTGGTGTGGGCGCCGCCATCGCATGCGGTAACCAAAAATGGAAAGGGAATTGTGCTGATTTAGTGAAGGCGCCTAGGAGTATAAGGACCAATGCGACAGGGTAGGCACCGTGGGCGCGAATCAGGTCTCCACTGTTAATAACGACTTCAAGATCATAACTGCCGACAATTTTACCGATTAGGATGAGGCCTGCAAGGAGTGCAAGACCACCAGCTCCCGTCACCGTGAGGGCCATTCGGGCGCCTTTACGACCCTCGGTTTTTCCATGCCAGAAGCTGATTAACAGAAAAGAGCTTATGCTGGTGAGCTCCCAAAACATCCACAACTGAATAAGGTTGTTTGATAGCACAATGCCCAGCATGGCTGTCATGAATAAAATCAAATAGGCGTAAAATTTGCCCATTGAGTCTTTTGCAGATAAATAGTAACGAGCATATAGAATAATGAGCAAGCCAATTCCAAGGATGAGCAGTGCAAATAGAAAGGCAAGGCCATCCATCCTAAATGACAGATTCATTCCCAGTGCTGGCACCCAGTTCATGCTGACAATTAGGGTTTCACCGCTGAAAACGGCGGGTGCCATCAATAATACGAGCAATAATGATAGAGCCGGTGCGGCGGCCGTTATAAAAGCGCACTGTGTTCGGCCAAGCTTTGCAGACAGTAAAGGGGCCAGCACTCCTAACGCAGGTAGGAGAGGAATCCAGAAAAGACTCATGGTGGCGACTTGCTCCTGATAGGTCCTGTGGACAATACATACAAAAGCAGACCTGATATATCCCTGTTAAGAGGTATAAAAGATCTGCCAAGTGTATTCATAATTACAATTAGTAGCGGACTTTATACACGCTCCGGCGCTTCTAGTCTAGATTTTGTGGTTTGGTTGTAAGCTTATTCGAATATGGAATAATCGGAGGGTGTTACTCTATCAAAATAACGTGCCGCTGAGGCTATCTTAATCCAATTGCCGAGATTCTGGTGGGCTTGAGCGGTTCTCAGAAAGCTGAGTTAAATGCTGAGCCAGCCGCTCTAAGGATTCTGTAGACCAAGTTGAATCTGATAGTGCGGCCCAGGCCTTAATGTAATCTCCAGTGGAAATTTCATGTCCAAAGCCTGAGGGCGCACTGCCTATGGATAAGTCGACCATGAGTTGCAGCATGGTAACAATAGGATACCAGCTGAGGTAAGGCGATACATCGGGTGCGCGAGGTTCCTGCATCCAATCGGGCTTTCGCCAAAAAGCAGCAGGTTCAAAAAATGTAATAGGGTCACTTCCGTATTGTAAAAAGGCAATGCGAAAATCGCCCCACGCTGTCCGTTTCGCTCCAGTCCTTGTGTTTGGTTCATAAAACGAACCACGCTGCCCTGTCGAAAGGTGGGAAGCCAAGCGGGTGAGTCAGGGTCGCGATTACGCGTTACATTTCTCCAAGTCTCACTTCTGAAGGGGGGGCCGCTCCATAACACGCCATTAAATGGATCTTCTATGATGTCATAGAGGTCGAATGAAAGATCAGAGTTGAGTGCGCCTAGACTCAGTCCGAATAAATAGAGTTTTGGGCGTGAGTCTCTGGGTAAGGATGTCCAGTAGCGGTAAAGTGTATTGAATAAGGCTCTAGCATTTTCGGCACCGTATTGACCCTCGGCAATGATGGAGAGGTGGCTGGGTAAATAGGAGTATTGTGCGGCAACCGTTGCAATATCACCTTTATGAAGGTATTCAACAGCATCCTGTGAACGAGGATCAATCCAGCCACGTCCAGTAGGGGTTGCCAGAATCAATACCGAACGCTCAAATCCTCCGACCCTAATCAGCTCATCTAATGCCAGTTGTGCGCGTAGCTCTGGCGTATCGGCTGCATTGAGCCCGACATAAACCCGAATTGGGTCAAGAGCAGGTTCGCCTGTGAAGCGGCTGATATCATCGCTAGAAGGGCTTTGTACAACAAAATGTCGACCTCGGCTGCCCAGTGCTTCCCAGCTGATTAGCGACTCAGCACTACCGGGTTTATTAGGGTCAAGAGGAGGGTGCAAATCGTCTTGAATCAACTGATCGGCATGTTGATAGGATCGATCCGCCAATTGGAGTGCATAGGAGTAAACCAAGCCTTCAATAATTGACCAAAATAAAGCCGTCACCATGACGATACCAAGTACATGTGATACATGGCTTGGAAGAAACCGGGACATCCTCTTCGATAAATAATAGAAGAGGATTTTAAATAATTTAGCGAACAAGAACGCCACTGCAAAAACGGCAAGTGTGATGGCGGCAATTGTAAAGGGCCGGGTGCTATCTTCGGGTTCCATGCCCATGAGCGTGCGAATACTGTTTTGCCACTCAGACGCACGCCACAAGAATAGAATTGAAATGCATAGACTGATGGCGGCTAGACTCAATTGTATATAGCGCTGCATTGGCTGTTTGGCCGAGGGCAGGTGTAAGTAATTCCAAAGCCAGTGACCCAGCACACCAAAAGCATATCCAATCGTAAAGCTCAGTCCCGATACGATGCCTTGAGCAATATAGGGGCGTGGAACTAGGCTTGGAGTGAGCGATAGGGCAAATAAAAATGTAGCGAATACAAGCCCAGAGGTTGAGAAATGCTTAAGGAGGTTGCTGAATTTGTACATCTTAACGTGATTGATCATATTGAAAACGTGACGACTACCCAGTGTATGTGCTCTATTCATTGATGATATAGATTTATTCATCGTCTGTGATCGATAAAATAAATTTTTTTCAGTTTTTCTGATTGTATACGTCGAGATTTAGGGGTGGCAAGTCAATCGGGATTATAACAAAGTGGTAAATGGGACAATGTCATCATTGATAGTGAAGGCGTGAATACGTCGGAACAATCTGGACTGAGTTGGTTGTATACGGCGCTGACGCGTGAGGCTAAGTCGGTTTGTTTGGTGCAGAAGCGTTCAACAGACAAGTTTTTCTAGCCTCATACCTCTAATAAAGGCTGATTCGTGCTATTTATCAAAATTTTTACTAAAAACACCATCAGATAGCATTCAAGAGATAAAGATTTTCACATTCGATATTAAAAGTTAAGCTATATGACATATTCATTTATTTAGTTATTGCCAAATGTTTATAGTAATGATAAAAAGTTAGCATTTAAATCATTAGCTTGAATCATTACCTTGCGATGAGGAACATGGCGCAATCGATTTTTGAAAAAAATGATTCTAATTTTGCTTTTTTAAGTGAGTATGATCCGCTTTTTCTTCAGCTGGCGCAGACTGCCGAGCGTGCCTTTAGTGCTGACCCGAATACAACCTTAATCAAACTGCGTCAATTTGCCGAAGCAATTGCACAAGAAGTTGCTGCTCGATCTGGCGTGGCCTTTGATGAGCAAACCACACAGGCTGATTTACTTTACAAGCTAAACCGCGAGCTGGGCTTTGATCCCAGTGTGCGCGAGCTGTTTCATATTCTGCGCATTGAAGGTAACAAAGCTACCCACCAATTTAAAACCCAGCACAAAGAGGCCTTAGATGGTCTTAAGGTCGCTCGGGCGTTAGCGATATGGTTCCATCAAGCTTTCGGTAAGGCTGGTACGCAGTTTAACCCCGGGCCTTTTATTGCACCAGCAGACCCCAGCAGCCAGCTGCGGCAACTACAGCAGGATATTGAAAAGCTAAAAGCCGAATTAAACCAGGCGAATGTGCAGTTAGATAGTAACCAACAGCTGCATGACTTGATCGCAAAAGAAAAAGCTGAATATGAAGCCTTGGCTCTGGCAATGGATGAAGAGGCCAAACACCTAGCGCAACAAGCTGCATTGCATGAAGCAGCCCTAAAGCAACAGAAGCAAGACTATGAAGCTAAAATACAGCTGCTACAACAGCAAATCGCATCACAAGCAGCAGAAGTGCTTAGCAAGCAGCAAAGTACCGCAAAGCAAAGAACTCAAGCTGCCAGCCGACATATTACACTTAATGAAGAGCTTACCCGCATTCTCATTGATCAGCAGTTAAAAGACGCTGGCTGGGAAGCAGATACGCAGGAGTTGACATACCAAAAAGGCTGCCGGCCAGAGAAAGGCAATAATAAGGCTATTGCAGAGTGGCCAACCAAATTAAACGGTGAAGGCGGTCGGGCAGACTATGCACTTTTCTGCGGGTTAACTCCAATAGCGGTAGTTGAAGCAAAAAAGGAAAACGTTAATGTCGCCGGTAAAATAGACCAGGCGGAGCGCTACAGCCGTGGTTTTAATCTGGAGTCATCGCTAACAGGTGCTTGGCAGCTGGCTGGATTAAATGAGGCATGGCCGGATAGTCATGATGATCATTATAAAGTGCCCTTTGTCTATTCCTGTAATGGACGGCCTTACGTGCCACAACTTGCTGAACAATCGGGTACCTGGTTTCGTGATGTTCGTGAGCCGAGTAATTTAAAACGAGCTTTACCTGGATTTCACACGCCGGATGGTTTGCTTGACCTGCTAAAACGCAGCAAGGTAGAGGCAGAGAAACAACTTAAGCAAGAGCCCTTCGGCTATTTAAAAGTACGGCCCTACCAGCAAAAAGCCATTGAAGCGGTAGAAGCGGCACTTGCCGAAAATCGCCGTACCGCGCTGCTGGCTATGGCCACTGGTACTGGCAAAACACGAACAATTATCGGTTTGATGTATCGTTTTTTAAAAGCCGAACGTTTTAAGCGAATTTTGTTTTTGGTTGACCGAACAGCGCTGGGACAACAAGCTTTAGATGCTTTTAAGGAGGCACCACTTGAGCAAAACCACACGCTCTCCAAGATTTATAATATTGCCGAGCTTGGCGATATGGCAGCAGAAGCCGAAACACGCATTCAGGTAGCGACAGTACAGGCGATGGTAAAACGCATTTTTATGAGCGATAACCCGCCGTCGCTGGATCAGTTCGACTGCATTATTGTCGATGAAGCGCACCGCGGTTATACCCTGGATCAGGAGATGACTGAAGGTGAGCTGGCCACCCGTGATACCAGCCAGTATTTATCTAGTTACCGGCGGGTGTTGGATTATTTCGATGCCTTTAAAGTGGCACTTACGGCGACACCGGCCAAGCATACCAGCGAAATTTTTGGCAAACCCGTATACACCTATTCGTACCGCGAAGCAGTCGCCGATGACTGGTTAATAGATCACGAGCCTCCGATCCGTTACCTCACCTTACTGAATGAGAAGGGAATTCATTTTGATAAGGGCTGCGAGGTCAATGCTATTAATACAGATACTGGAGAAATTGAGACATCTGAGCTCGAAGATGAGCTAAGTTTTGATGTTGATTCTTTCAACAGGCAGGTAATAAACGAAAACTTTAACCGAGTTATTTGCGAACAATTAGTGGAAGAGCTTGACCCTTTTGGTGATGAGAAAACGATAGTTTTCTGTGCTCCATCAAAAAATGGTTTACATAGTGATATGGTTAAACGGCTCCTCGATCAGGAATTCGAAAAGCTATATAACGAAGACTATAACCAATCCGCTGTAGAGGTCATCAAAGGCGATTCAGACAAGGTTGAACAAAAAATTCGGCAGTTTAAGAATGAGCGTTATCCGAACATCGCTATAACTGTAGATTTACTTGCAACGGGTATTGATGTGCCTAAAGTATGTAATTTGGTTTTTTTCCGCCGAGTAAAATCGCGCATTTTGTACGAGCAAATGATAGGACGCGCCACCCGCCGTTGTGATGACATCGGCAAAACCGTATTCCGTATTTACGACCCGGTGGATATTTACGCCGCGCTGCAAGATGTGAACACCATGAAGCCGCTGGTGAAAGATCCTAACATTACGCTAGAGCAGTTGGTTGGCGAACTAACTTCACCCGAGAAGCTGCAACTAGCATTGGCTAGCCCAGGTGAGCAGCAGGGAGAAAGCCATGCCGATGTAGTGCTTAGCCAGTTAAGCCAAAAAGTGATGCGTGTACTTCGAAAAGCCGAAAATAAAGCTGAAAGCAAACCCACGCTAAAGCAAAAGCTTACCGAGCTACAAGATCTGTGGGGCGTCGAGCCAAAGAGCCTGCATACTCATTTAAAACAAATGGGACCTGCTCAAGCTGCCAAATTTATTCAGCAGCACAGTGGGTTAGTAAAGCAACTTGACGAAGTGAAGCATTTAGTTGGCACTGTATATCAGCCAATCTTATCCAATCATCATGATGAAATTAGAGAACGTCAGCAAAATTACGGTAATTACGACAAGCCTGAAGACTACCTGCAAAGCTTTAACCAGTTTATTAAAGCCCAGCTTAACCAATCCGCAGCGCTTGCAGTGGTGGTGAATAAACCGCGCGATCTCACTCGCAAGCAATTGAAAGAAGTGAAGCTATTGCTTGATGGCGCAGGGTATTCAGAAGTGAAATTGCAAAGCGCGGTGCGCAACCAAACCAATCAGGACATTGCCGCCAGCATTATTGGCCATATTCGCCGTGCGGCGCTGGGCGAGCCCTTACTGGCGTTTGAACAGCGCGTAGCCCAAGCCATGCAGCGCTTGTATCAGGAGCACAATTTTAACCCCAACCAGCGTAAGTGGTTAGAACGTTTAGCCAAACAGCTGGTACACGAAGTGGTGGTAGACCGTGAGTTCGTCAACAACTGTTTTGCCAACGACGGCGGGGCTAAGCGGCTTAATGCGGTATTAGGTAATCAACTGGATAACGTTCTTTCAGAACTTGGCGAAACCTTGTGGCAGGCTAGTTAGTGCGGTCTGTTGTAGTACTAATAGCAAGCACACCACGCGAAGAGTTTCTCAAAACGATCTCACTGCCTAGTATTGCTGCGCAAACGCACCAACCCGCAGCGGTAGTGTTGGTTGCAGACCAACGCCCAATCTGTCTTAGTGACCGACAACGCTTGCAAACGCTATTGGGTAACATACCGTTAGTTTGTTTGCAAAATGCTTATTTGCCGGGGGCAGCCGGTAGTTGGAATACGGGTATCGACTATATCGCCACTCACTTTGCCAAAGTCTACATCGCTATTTTGGATGATGATGACAACTGGGAGCCTACGCATTTATCCTTATGTCTGGCGCATAGCGAAAATGGTGAGGCAGACATTGTGTTATCTGGCATTCATGTAGTTAAGGCCGGTATTATTGTGGCCACCAATATTCCTGCGAGCCTCTGCGTTGATGATTTTCTGGTGGGGAACCCTGGCTGGCAAGGCTCCAATACCTTTATATCTGGCGAACTTGCTGCTGCCGTTGGCGGTTTTACTAACGGCTTAGCAAGTTGTAATGACCGGGATTTCGCAATTCGAGTATTAGAACTCAGGCCTCAAGTCACTTATACGAGCAGAGCTACTGTGAGTTGGCAAATTAATCACAGCAGCGATGCGTTATCCGCGGTTCGTTCACCACAAAAACTTTTAGGTGTAAGCCAGTTTTATCATAAACATCGACATCGTATGTCGGAAATTCAAAAGGAAATGTTCTTCAATCGAATTGAGCGCCTGTTCCTCTGGAGCAAAGCTGAGATTGAAGATGAAGTCAGGAGTTTTCATGTTGCACACAGTTCTATCGGCCAGAACGGTCAATGTCATTCTAACCCGGCGCAATCTAAAGACTATTCAAACTGCCTCGACTAAATATCGAAGTGCGCCGGTTCTTATCGCAGTTTGCCACCGCGACCAAGTTGAGTTTCTTAACCGCGCACTTGAAAGTATAGAGCGCCAATCTTTGTTTGTTCAGGGGGGAGTACAAGTGGTTGTGCTCGACGACAGTTCTGAGCATGAGCAATTTAATCAGCTTAAATGTGTTGCTGACAAGCCATATGTAACCATACTTACTGCTCACTGTGGTAATGCTACCCAAGCCAGAAACACCATTTTAGATTGGGCTGATGCGCAGCCGGCGATTAAATGGGTCGCGCGTTTAGATGCAGATGATGAGCTTTTTGAACAAGATAGCCTAAGAAACCTGATTAACGTAGCGGAAAGACATGGAAAAAAAGCTGCTATAGGGGGAAATGCACTGAGGCTCCAAGGGCGTTTGCTAGAGCATATTAATCACCCACAACCCATATGGAGTACGTCACCTACATCACTTATCCAATTTATTGACAGATTTTCCAGTGGCCAAAGTGAACATGAATTGCCATCATGTAATTTAGTTCTATCTAATCGCTCAGGAATTCGCTACCCAAATGTTAAAAGTGCAGAAGATCATTGGCTTGTAGCAAGCCTACTGCTACTTGAACCCAAGCACGTAGCAATCGACCCTGTCGGGGTGTACAGCATTTATTCGCTTAGTGGCCAAACAACGCATCAGAATAAAGTCTCATCGGTTTGGCAAAGCTCACGAGCAAAACTTGCTTCAGTGGCACGGTCTATTTTCGAGGTACAGCAACATGCCGACCAATTATTGGGGTTTGGTATGGAAGGCGTTGTTTACCGTCAAGGCCAACAAACAATTAAACTATTTCATCCCTGGGGGCTATCTGATCACGATGCGAATAGGCTTCAGCAGTGGTGTAATGGCAGTATTGAGATATTGCCCACAGGAAACTTTGTAAAAAAATCTGACCGTTGGTACTTCTATTCAGATAGTGTGGCTTATCAACCGATTTCTGGTTTATTAAGCCAGGCTATGATGAAGCGGTTTCTAATCGTTTGCTATCAAAAAGAGGTAGCGCCGCTAAATATTAAACGCACGAATTTGATGATCCACCCCAACGGTGACTTACATTACATCGATATTGGCAAGGACATCGTCAAACTGACGGCGAGTTGTTTTTTAGACCTAAGTGCTCGCCTGTATGCAATTGGTTCATTGAATTACAGTGATTATGAGCTGATTCGGCGACAATCAGCATCAAGCCAAGAGTTAGAATTGCAGCAGCTTGAAGGTTTTACCGAGTTTTATGCCGAACTGATCTGTGATTTGCACCCAACAATGCAGATTTTGGATTTTCAAAAGCCGCAGGCTGTCGTTGAATCGTCGACAACCTTACTTATCAAAGCCTGTGCTCAGGATGCGGATAACCTTTCGGAGCAGGTTATACATATCGTCAGTCAGCTGGAATACCCTCGTCGATTTGCTGCGAAGATATTATTAATAGACCCTTATGCTGGGCCATTTTTACGCCAATACGCTCAACCAAATCTGCAATCGGTTCTGACACAAGCTGATGGTTTGCTTCAGATGAAGATTATTGATGCTGTGCTTATCGTGCCTACGGACTGCCATTCAATCATCAAAACTTATCAAAAGTGGTTTGGTAATACAGATGTTATGCACACCCATACCAAAACTAATGCGCCGTTATTTCCTCAGTTATGGGGTTTTGACCAGCTTAAAACGCGCTATGTGTTGCAGTGTGATTGCGATGTGTTGATTGGTCGGAAAGACTGGCAGCACGACTATCTGGGTGACATGCTCCGCGAGCTTGAAAAGCCAGCTGTGCAAAGTGTCGGGTTTAACATTCCGAAAAGTGGACTGCAATTTCTCGATTATTTCGGCGAGCCGGGTCAATTCGCGCCAGAAGTCCGCTTGGGATTACTAGACTTGCACAAATTTAACGCCAGGTTGCCGCTGTTAAATCCTGTAGAGCAAGGCCAGTTTTGCTTAACCTGGCATCGTGCTATGCAACAAGATGAAAGAAAAAGTGGTCAATATCGCGCAGTGCGTGGTGGCGACCCCAGAACCTTTTATGTCCATCCCAATAATGTCGATAAACCTGCCTTGGCAGATGGCCGCATAAAAGATTTGATAGCGCAAGGGATTGTGCCAGACGCACAACAAGAAGCATTTGATTTAGTCGTTGATTCCCAGTGGCAATACCCACCACGAACTGAAGAAGTCATATTTTTACTCAAGGGCCGTAATACGCCACATACAAAATTGCAGCGCTGCATTGACTCGCTAAAAGCACAAAACGATCAGCAATTTGGTGTGATCTTGATTGATGATGCGAGCGAGGTAACTCATGCAACGGGCTATGCACAAATGCTTGCCTGTTTTGATAGTCTGACCTTAATTCGTAACAGCCAACACCAAGGTCGGATACCAAATTTTATCACTGCAATCAACATCATCTGCCAGGAACCGGCGAGTTTGCTGGTGATCCTTGATCAAGATGATGCATTAATGCACCCCTATGTAGTGAGCAACTTGAAGCAAGCGCTAAGGCAAGGGCATGATTTGATCCAAATGCCGATGTATCGACCAAATAAACCAATCAAAACTTACCGTCCCAGCTATCAAGACTGCCGCTCAAAACATGGCGCTAATGTGTGGGCGCATCTGCGAGCTTTTACTAAACAATGTTTTAATACCATCCCACAGCGTTACTTTCAGCGTGATAACGGTCAATGGTTTGACAGCGTGACCGATTACGCCACTATGTTGCCGTTGTCAGAGGTGGCACAAAATCCGGTGTTTTTAGATGGGCCTTATGCCTACTGGCATGAACGGTCAGACTACTCACCCGCCTATAAAGACTGTCAGCAGCAGTTGCTTAGCGAAATTTTTGCAAAACCAGCACTTGCTACACATAAAGCAGTTGCTGCGCTTGAGCAAGCTGGAAACGAATGAGATCCATGTAAGCAGAATGGTGTTGGTCAAATAACCACCAGTTTGCGGTGTTAGGTTGCTTCCGATCCAGCATAAACAAATGGTCCAACCGGGAGAGTTCTTCCGCTGTAGTATGAGCAAGTGCTGAACACCAGTCATAACAATCCACCGTTGTTAAGTGCGCAATCATATCCGAAGCCAGTGGTTTGGGTAATTCCGGTAGTTGATGCAGTTGTTTAACCGGGCACACTTCATAGGTGTCGCCCGCGTGGGGCATAGCCGGTAATGGCAAAGTAAATTCGGGCCAATCCAGATAAGGCAACAACTTCAAAATCAGCCGCCGTTCACCCAGCCAATTGTGAAAATGGCTGGGAACTACCTGCCGCGGCGGTAAATCTGCAGGTCGAGACAATGTTGGCAGCAAGTTCATATTGCATACCCGAAGATCAAGCCCAGCTGAAACGCCGCTGCTCACAACAACCAATCCCAATGAAGGCCAGCAGCCTAACTGTCGTTCCATAGATTCAGCATGCACTTGAAAACAGTTTTGCCAGTTTAAGGCATTGAGCGGTCCAACCACCTGAATCTTCTTGGTAAGTCCTTTTGATGCGAGATTACACACCAACATATCAATGGGTACAGTTGTTTGGGACAAGTTAAAGCCAATCGTCAACCTTGCCGCTGGCGCAGCGGCGACAGGTCTGTTGCCATTACCTAAAACGCACCAATCAGCGATTTTCATGTCGGCGCTGTGTCTTGTGTAAGCGCCACTTCTGGTAAATGGCTGCCCATGTCGGTGAAGTGCTTTGAGTTAGTAATGGTTTTCGAAGTTTTTCAGGGACATAATGACCATCTTTAAATCTGCCGCACAACTGACAATTTCTATTTAACAGATCTCTCATGTGATCCTTTGCATCAGGTAACGTTAAGCGTCCGCTTCCGGCTTGTGTAACGCGATCAATACCGCCGGCAACTGCGCATGGATAGTACCCCAGAGGGGTCAGTCCAATCCCGCAGCTATGCATAATGTCACAGCCATTACCAAAGTTTGTGAAACGATAGAGCACACTATCAACGGGGGCTTCATTAAATGGGCCAAAATTGGGTTGGACATTACCGGTTTTACTGGAGTTTTCCACCTCAATACTGGCAGGTAATTGCTTTAGAATCGCACTGACTTTTGGCCCGAAGCCGTTGCTAACCAGTTGCAGTTGATCGACAAGCTGCAGCTGTTTCAGGCTAAGCAAGCAATGCATAATACTCATAAACTCGGGGTGTAACGTCGGTTCGCCACCCAGTACCCGAATACGTCGCCAGTGTTTACCTGTTGCAATAGTGTCTTTGACAAATTTTTCAATATCGGCCAGCGCCAAGTGCATGGCAGCAGGGGCCTGCGCAGAAGAACGATTGCAATTATGACAGCGCAAATTGCACTGGTAAGTGATATCAATTTCAATCAAATCAATCGACGGTTGGTATTGAAACCCGAGCAATTTAGTCGTGAAGCGTTGCACGCGAAGCCAACGCCACAGAGCTTTAAGCTTAAATTGAAACCGAATCAAACTAACAAAGCGACGCGGGTAGTCTTTGGGGTAATAAAAGCCGCCCAGTTTTTTCCTCAAAATAAACACCATAAATCCCATGAATTGCAAAAGAGTCTGACAACGTTAGCTTGTAGAATATCCACGCCGAAAACAGCAATTTTTCATTATAATTCAGATACTCTATGCGTTAACATAGTGGTTTTAGAAATTAAGTACGGATGCATATTAAGTGAACAATAACGACATCGTCCAAAAACTCTGGAACCTGTGTGACGTACTGCGTGACGACGGCATTAACTACAGCGATTATGTGACCGAGTTGGTGTTGCTTCTGTTTATCAAAATGGTGCATGAAAACACCGAAGCTGGCACCTTAAAAAAACACCCACTGCCTGAGGGCTGCCGCTGGACCGATTTAAACGGCAAGTCGGGCATTAACCTGCTAAACGACTATAAACGCATTTTATTAAGCTTGTCGACCGGCAAAGACGCGCTGGGCAACCAGGTGCATGAAGACCCGTTAATCAGCGCTATCTATGCAGATGCGCAAACCCGCTTGCGTGAGCCACGCCATTTAGAGCAGATGATTAAAACACTGGATCAAATCGACTGGTTTAGCGCCGCCAAAGACGGCCTGGGCGATTTATACGAAGCTTGCTGGAGAAAAACGCCGGTGAAACCAAATCGGGCGCTGGCCAGTACTTTACGCCAAGGGCGTTAATTAACAGTATGGTGCGCTGCATTAAGCCCAAAGCGGGCGAGGTAGTGCAAGATCCTGCCGCGGGGACAGCTGGCTTTTTAATTGCCGCAGATGCCTATATTAAACAGCATACCGATGACTTATATGATCTAACGGCGACTGAGCAAAGCTTTCAGCGCAATAACGCCTTTGTAGGTATTGAATTAGTACCCGGCACTCGCCGCTTAGCGCTAATGAACTGCTTATTACACGGCATGGAGGGTGACGCTGAGGGCGTGGTGCATTTGGGTAATGCACTGGGTGATAGCGGTAAAAGCCTGGCCCGTGCCGATATTATTTTAGCTAACCCGCCGTTTGGCACCAGCAAAGGCGGCGAGGCCAGTAATACCCGTGACGATTTAACCTATAAAACCAGCAATAAGCAGCTGGCGTTTTTGCAGCATATTTACCGCAATCTTAAACCCGGCGGCCGTGCGGCTGTGGTACTGCCCGATAACGTACTGTTTGAAGCCGGTGTCGGCACTGACGTGCGCCGAGATTTAATGCACAAGTGCAACCTGCACACCATCTTGCGCCTGCCTACCGGTATCTTCTATGCACAGGGCGTTAAAACCAATGTGCTGTTTTTTACCAAAGGCAGTGCTAAAGATAAGCACCAGCAGGAAAACTGTACTGAAAATGTTTGGGTATACGACCTACGCACTAATATGCCCAGCTTTGGTAAACGTACTCCTTTTGGCGAGCAGCATTTAACGCCGTTTGAGCAAGTGTATGACTCACAGGGAAGTGCTAATGTCGCGGGAGGCAGGATGCTGGGAGCGACTGGTGATGACTTTTCACGGATATTGGCCCGCCGTCAAGAGGGCGAATATAGCTTTAACGCCGAGCAAGTAGAAGTGGCCGAAACCGATGAAAACCAGGGTGTTGATAGTAAATTAGCCCATAGCCGCTGGCGCAAGTTTAGCCGCGGCTGGATACGCGAGCATAAAGCCGACTCGCTGGATATTAGCTGGCTAAAAGACAAAGATAGTGTTGATGCGGCGAATTTGCCAGAGCCAGATGTGCTGGCGCGGGAGGCGAAGGATGAGCTGGAACTGGCGCTTAGTGAGCTGGATGGGTTGCTTCAAGCGCTTGAAGGGGCGGTGTGATGAGTGAAATTCGTCTACCTTCTGAATGGCTAACAACAAATTTGGAGATGATTGGGGAAGTTGTCACAGGTAAGACCCCAAGCAAGAAAAACTCAGAATATTTTGGTGGAGCTATACCGTTTATAAAACCGGGTGACGTTAACGATCAGGGAAATATCGAATTCACTGATGAGCACTTAACCGAGCTTGGTGCGGCTACAGTACCTACTATCCCCAAAGGCTCAATTGTCGTCACGTGTATTGGTAATTTAGGACGTTGTGCTATTACTACAGAACGTTCTGCAACAAACCAACAAATCAATAGCGTGCTTCCATTTAGTAATGTTGATCTTAAGTTCATTTATTACCAAATGCGAACGCTGAAGGAATGGATGGTATCAGAGTCGTCTGCGACGACTGTTACTATAATAAACAAATCAAAATTCTCACAAGCGCCGTTGGTGCTTCCCCCATTAGCCGAACAAAAAGTTATCGCCGAAAAACTCGACACCCTGCTGGCACAGGTCGACAACACCAAAAACCGCCTCGAGCGCATCCCCGAGATCCTAAAACGTTTCCGCAAATCCGTCCTCGCCGCTGCGGTAAGTGGTAAGTTGACGGAGGAGTGGCGGGGTACTAATGATTATGAAACTAGAGGCTCAAAGCTCCTACCAATCAAGTGGGACGTTGCAGCAGCCAAGGATGTATGTGTTAAGGTTCAAAGCGGCTCAACACCGCGTGATAACCCCTTTGATCAGGATGGTTCTATTCCATTCTTGAAGGTATACAACATTGTTAATCAGAAAGTTGATTTTGATTACAAGCCTCAGTTTGTAACAGATAACGTCCACAAAACGGCATTGAAACGCTCAGCAGCAATGCCTAATGATATTTTGATGAATATTGTCGGGCCACCACTTGGCAAAGTAGCAGTGCTAACAGATCAGTACCCTGAGTGGAATTTGAACCAAGCTATAACTCTTTTCCGAGTAGATCCTAGCAAACTAAATCATTTATTTTTGTATCACGTATTGTGTGAAGGTGAGTTGGTTAGAGAGGTTATGCCAGATACTAAAGGAAGTGTTGGCCAAGTTAATATTTCACTTTCTCAGTGTAGAGATGCTTTACTGCCCGTACCGTCGTTGGAAGAACAAACCGAAATCGTCCGTCGGGTGGAGGAGCTGTTTGCCTTTGCCGACCGCATTGAACAAGCCGCCCAGGCAGCGCTTAGCCGGGTAAATAACCTGACTCAATCCATCCTCGCCAAAGCTTTTCGCGGTGAACTCACAGCCGATTGGCGTGCGGCTAACCCTGAGCTGATTAGCGGCGAGCATAGCGCTGAGGCGTTGCTGGCGCGGATAAAGTCTGAGCGGGCGAAGCTTAAGCCGAAGAAAGCAGCTAAGTAAAATAAAAATCTACAAGGATGTGAAATGAAACTGATTAACGAAAAATACCGCGCATTACAGCCAACACTTGAGTATCTTTCTGACGAAGTAGTCATCGCTCAGGCTTGGAAAAAGACGCACGCTTACGTCAGATCATTTAACTGGTATGCCGATACTTTAGCACTTGATGTTTCTGCCTTAACAATTGAAGGAAATGCCGGTTATTGAATATTATCAAACTGGTTTTCAAACTCAGCGAACCGCAAAGAATCAACATGCTGACCAAATATTAGCAACTAATAGTTAAGGTGGTTCGTATGATTACCGTGACTTAATTACGAAGCACCAGCTGGCACAAAGCATGAGCCGTAAAGGCAACTGCTGGGACAATGCGGTGGCTCCACTCATTAAAGGTTGTAGCGCTTCAGGATGGCCCAATTATGGATCGGGAAACCATGCGCCAACACGTTTTTGAGTATATTGAAGTTGATTACAACAAGACCAGATGGCCTAATACTCAAGGCTATCTCAGCCCAGAGAGTTTTGAATTGAAAAACAGTGCTTAGTGAAGTGTCTGTTGCTGGTACAGATCCCCCCCAAATACTCACAAATATGCCCGGCTGTGATGGCATTTTAGGATGCTACTGGGGTTTAGATTAGGCTGGAAGGCTTAGTTTTACAAGGTGCTGAAACAGAATGGAATCATTTGGTAGGATGATGGTGGGCCCAGCAGGACTTGAACCTGCGACCGATCGATTATGAGTCGAGCGCTCTAACCAACTGAGCTATGGGCCCTAAAAACGAGCGCTAATGATACAGATTTCGTATCATTAGCGCAAGATGATGATTGTAAAAGTTTTAATCGTCTAAAAAGCTGCGCAGATGATCAGAGCGGCTTGGGTGTCGCAGTTTGCGCAATGCCTTGGCTTCGATCTGACGAATCCGCTCACGCGTAACGTCAAACTGTTTGCCGACCTCTTCAAGTGTATGGTCGGTGTTCATATCGATACCAAAGCGCATTCTGAGAACTTTGGCTTCACGTGCCGTAAGTCCAGAAAGAACGCTGCGTGTCGCTTCACGTAAGCCTTCGCCTGTTGCAGTATCAACGGGTGATGACATGGTCACGTCTTCAATGAAGTCACCTAGGCTTGAATCTTCATCATCACCAATCGGAGTTTCCATGGAGATAGGTTCTTTGGCTATTTTCAGTACCTTGCGAACCTTGTCTTCAGGCATTTCCATTTTTTCAGCCAGTTCTTCCGGGGTGGGTTCACGTCCCATTTCTTGAAGCATTTGGCGAGAAATACGATTGAGCTTGTTGATTGTTTCAATCATATGAACCGGTATACGGATGGTGCGTGCCTGATCCGCAATAGAGCGTGTAATCGCTTGGCGTATCCACCAGGTTGCATAGGTTGAAAACTTGTAACCACGGCGGTATTCAAATTTGTCCACCGCTTTCATCAAGCCAATGTTGCCTTCTTGAATAAGGTCTAAGAATTGCAAGCCGCGGTTGGTGTATTTCTTGGCAATCGAAATAACCAAACGCAGGTTGGCTTCGACCATTTCCTTTTTGGCGCGACGAGCGCGGGCCTCACCAATCGATAGGCTGCGGTTTACTTCTTTGATTTCAGCAAGAGTGATGCCTGTATCCGTCTCGATTTGAATCAGTTTGCGTTGTGCGCGTTTCAAATCAGCTAAGTTGGCATGGATGTTCTTCGCAAAGCTTGTGTTGCCTGATGCAACTTGATCCAGCCATTCAGGGTCGGTTTCTTTGCCTGGGAAGCCTTGAATAAAGTCTTTACGTGGCATGCCACAACGCTGAGTACAAATACGCATAATGGTGCGTTCTTGTGTACGGATTTTTTCAATGGTGTTGCGAACGCGATCGGCCAATAGCTCGTAAAATCTAGGTGAAAGCTTAAGCGGTGAAAAGGCAGCACACAGTTCTTCCATCGCTTGTAACGTGCGAGGATCGTACTTGCCGAAACTATTAAAGGCGGCGCGATAGTTGTCAAGCGACTCTTGAATTAAGCCAAAGCGTTGCTTGGCTTCTTCTGGGTCTGGGCCACGATCTTTTTCGTCATCGCTGGCGTCAGAGCCCTCGCCATCTTCATCCTCGTCATCGTCAGTTGCTACGTCATCATCATCGACTTCAATTTCGTCGAGTTCAACTTCTGTATCGGGGACAAATGAATCTGGATCAATGTAGCCGCTGAAGATGTCGCTGAGACGACCTTCTTCTCTTAAGGTGCCATTGTAGGCTTCTAAAATCTCGTCGACACTGCCTGGGAAGTGTGCAAAGGCGGTCATGACTTCACGGATGCCTTCTTCAATGCGCTTGGCGATTTCGATTTCGCCTTCACGGGTCAGAAGTTCAACCGTGCCCATTTCACGCATATACATGCGCACTGGGTCAGTGGTTCTGCCTGCGTCTGATTCTACCGCTGCTAATGCGGCAACCGCCTCTTCATCGGCTTCTTCCGCGGAGTCACCTTCCGTCATAAGGAGTGTTTCAGCATCAGGCGCTTCTTCAGACACGGAAATACCCATGTCATTGATCATGCGAATGATATCTTCAACCTGATCCGGATCTGCGATATCTTCCGGAAGATGATCGTTGACTTCGGCGTAAGTCAGGTAACCCTGCTCTTTGCCTCTGGCAATAAGTTCCTTCAGTCGAGACTGCTGTTGGGAAGTGTCTGACATAGAGCCCCTGCGATGAATACTGATGTGAGTAAAGTGTAGAAAACGAAGCGCGACATTATAGCGGAATTTAGCCTTGCTGAATAGTGAGTCACATTTTTTAACCTATAAATACGTGTTAAAAATAGTCGATAAATCCAAAATTGCAAATGCAGTCTTAGGTTTTTTTGTGGGCCTCTAGCAGAAGTTCTTGAAGTCTCGCTTTTTCTTCTTGCGTTAATGGTGTCTGTTTTGATTTTTTCAAGAGCTGGTCAAGTCTTCTTTCTTGGCTGCGTTTCATGAGTTGCTGAAATGCACCTTGCAGTTCCATAAGAGCGTTCGCTTCAGCCGGAATGGGGTCTATGTTGGCAATTTCGTTTAATAACATTAGGTAGGGACTGTGTTGGGCGGAATGTTGCCAGTCGACTAGAAGTGTTCCGAGCGAGTTGTGCTCATCCTTTTTGAGATAGTTGATGAGTTCAATGAGTAAATCGATATTATTGTCTTGGATATTGCCTAGGTCATCGGGGTGACGGATCGATTGAGCTAGATCTGGGCGGTGCAGTAGGATTGAAATCACTTTGTTGATTAGATTGAGGCGCAAACGTGGTGCTTGTGTTGCGCGTTTGGGTTGAAATGTGTTTCTTGGCTCGTGTGTGTCTGAGTAATCTGGGTAATCAGGATAGTTTACATAGGGCTCTGAGTCGTAGGTATCAAAAGTTGGCTCAGCTAAGGTGTCTTTTTTCTCATGAGTAGGGTGTGACGCTTGGTGTAAATTAACCACGCTGCTTAATTGTGTTTGAGAAAGTCCTGTCAGTTCTGTGATGCGTTCAAGCATCATCTGCTTCAGTAAACCTGTTTTCATGCTTTGAATTTTAGGCAGTGCAGAATTGGCAAACTTTGCCCGTTCATCAAGACTTTCCAGCTGAGCGTCTTCTGTTTGGCTTTTGAAGAAAAATTCAGACAGTGTTAGAGATTGGCTGATTCGCTGTTCAAAGGCTTCTTGTCCTTCTTTGCGAATTAAACTATCCGGGTCTTCACCTTCTGGTAAAAATAAAAACTTAACGGTCTGGCCATCTTGTATTGTCGGTAAAGCGATATCGAGTGCTCTTTGTGCGGCTGTTCTGCCTGCTTTGTCACCGTCAAAGCAGAAAATGAGTTCAGAAACGACCTTGAAAAGTCGATTTAAGTGTTGCTCGGTTGTTGCTGTTCCAAGTGTCGCAACAGCCCAAGTGATGCCATGTTGGGCGAGTCCAACAACATCCATATAGCCTTCAACAATCATGATTTTTGACAGTTGGCGAGTGGCTTGTCTTGCTTCATAAAGGCCGTAGAGTTCTCGGCTTTTATGGAAAGTGTCGGTTTCGGATGAGTTGAGGTACTTGGGTTTTTCATCACCTAAAACACGCCCACCAAAGGCAATGACTCGGCCTCTGACGTCGCGAATTGGAAACATGATGCGGTCACGAAAGCGGTCATAAAAGCGATTTTTTTCTTCGTTATGGACAACCAGTCCAGCGCTTTGCAGTTGCGCTTGAGGGTTGGGGAGGTTTTTGAAGTGTTTAAGTAGGTTGTCCCATCCTGATGGAGAAAAGCCAATTTGGAAATGCTGGATAGTTTTGTCCGAAAGGCCGCGCTTTTGAAGATACTTAATGGCTTTTTGGCGCTCGGGTGATGAGGCGAGTTGTTGTTGATAAAAAGCTGTCGCTTGCTCGAGTATATTGAGTTGCTCTTTTACTTTGTGCTCTTTAGCGCTATTGTGCGCAGGGTTTTCGTCTCTAGGAACATCTAAGCCGGCCATTTTAGCAAGCTCTGCTACAGCATCAGGAAAGGGCAGGTTCTCGTATTCCATCAAGAAGCCTAACGCATTGCCGCCAGCGCCGCAGCCAAAACAGTAGTAGAACTGTTTATCAGGACTGACTGTAAAGGATGGAGAGTTTTCTTTATGGAAAGGGCAGAGGCCGGAAAAGTTTTTGCCGCTACGCTTAAGTTTGACGCGACTTTCAATCACATCAACAATATTTACACGAGCCAGCAGATCGTCAATAAAGTATTGCGGTATTTTGCCTGCCATGTGTTCTCCGCTGAGATACCCAGCGAAAAATGCTGGTTAGAGTCTTGCTTTTACCTTGGCAGAAACAGCGCTTATGTCAGCTCGGCCTTGAACAAGTGGCTTAATAATTGCCATCACCTTGCCCATGTCTTGCATCGAGCTTGCACCGCTTGTCTGCATTGCGTTTTCAATTATATCGTCTATTTCCACATCACTGAGAGGCTGCGGCAGGAAAGTTTTAATCACCTCCAGCTCCTGCTGCTCCTTGTCCGCCAGTTCAGGCGCTCAGCCGCCTGATACTGGGCAATCGAATCCTTACGCTGCTTCATCATTTTATCGAGAGTCGCGAGGACGCGGGCATCATCAAGTTCAATGCGTTCATCAACCTCTATGCGGTTGATGTCTGCTAACATCAGGCGTATGGTATTCAAGCGAATTTTGTCTTTCGCTCGCATAGCGACTTTCATCTGTTCTGTTATCTGTTTTTTCAGATCAGACATCTGACTACCTGTTGTTTAAGTTGACTTAATGGCTTGCGTTAACGATTACAAGTCTTGGTTTTAACGCGTGTTGTAATACAAAATTGGGTATCTATGAGCTTGTTTCTGTACGGCAATTAGTACATGCGTACGCGACGTGACGTGTCACGAGATACTTTTTTAGCGTGACGCTTAACAGCCGCTGCTGCTTTACGCTTGCGAACAGTGGTTGGTTTTTCGTAATGTTCACGACGACGCACTTCAGCCAAAACACCGGCTTTTTCACAAGAACGCTTGAAACGACGTAAAGCAACATCAAATGGCTCGTTATCTTTAACTTTTACAGCTGGCATGAAAATATCCTAACTTGTTTAATAAAATAAGGGCTTGAATGCCCCTGATATCTCGATTTCGATCCCTTTTGCAAGGCGAAAGACATCAAGGTGCAAAATTTTACTGGGAGCGGAAGGTTAAGTAAAGTGAAAACTCACTATTCATCTGTGATGAAATGCAGACTTAACTCCGTCATAATAGCGTTTTTTGGCAGCTTAATCGTTGCAGTGTGTATCAGTGGGTAGAGGGCGAGTTATTCCATGCGAGTTTTAGGTATTGAAACCTCTTGTGACGAAACGGGTGTTGCGATTTTTGACAGTGAAAAAGGTCTGCTTGCCGATGCGCTGTACAGCCAAGTTGCTATGCATTCTGAGTATGGTGGCGTTGTACCTGAATTAGCGTCTCGCGATCATGTTCGAAAGTTGTTGCCGTTGATTCGAGAGGTGCTTGCTGAAGCACAGTTAAGCTTGCAGGACTTGGATGGCGTTGCGTTTACAGCAGGGCCTGGCTTAATTGGAGCCTTAATGGTCGGTGCGTCGACAGGGCGCGCATTAGCGATGGGGCTTGGAATTCCTGCTATTGCGGTGCATCACATGGAAGGTCATCTTTTAGCGCCTATGCTAGAGGAAAACCCACCGTCCTTTCCATTTGTGGCATTACTGGTGTCAGGGGGGCATACCCAACTCGTTAAAGTTGAGGGCATTGGCGAGTATGAGTTACTGGGCGAGTCCCTAGACGATGCCGCCGGAGAGGCGTTTGATAAAGCCGCAAAAATGCTCGGACTTGATTATCCGGGTGGGCCATTGATCGCTCGCTTGGCTGAAAAAGGTGATCGTTCGCGTTTTCGCTTTCCGCGGCCAATGACGGATCGTCCAGGGTTGGAGTTTAGTTTCTCGGGTTTAAAAACCTTTACGCTGAACACGGCGAATTCGCATCGTGATGATCAAGGTCAAATTGATGAGCAAACGATGGCGGATATCGCGGCAGCCTTTGAAGATGCGGTGGTTGATACGCTTGCAATAAAATGCCGTCGTGCCCTCCAGCAAACAGGCTTAAAGCAGCTTATTATTGCAGGGGGGGTCAGTGCTAATCGCCACTTGCGCTTAAAATTAGAGGCGGCTGTGAAGAAAGAGGGCGCTGAGCTGTATTATGCCCGCGCTAAGTTTTGCACCGATAATGGGGCAATGATAGCGTATGCTGGGTGTCAACGCTTGTTGGCAGGGCAGATGAGTGATTTAACTATTTTGGCGAAGCCCCGTTGGCCTATGGAAACGCTCGAACCCCTTTCCCAGGAGTCCTAAAGTCGTCGCTCAGTACCTTTAAGGAGGTTCATTATATTGCTTCGGTGGCGCGCTATGAGCAAGAGACTGATGAGTAAAAGTGCACTAAGGGCGTCAGGGTAGAGAAAGTAAGCGGATATCGGTGTGGCCAGTGTCATGGTAATAGAGGCCAGTGATGCGATTCTAAAGAGGCTGGCCATCGTTAACCAAACCAGTATTTGCACTAGGGCGATGGGCCAGCTTAGGACTAGGGTGCAGCCGATGAAGGTTGCGATTCCTTTTCCGCCACGATAAGCCCCCAAAAGAGGGAATACGTGTCCTAAGATCGCTGCCAGTCCACACAAGCCTGCAACACTTGTTGAGAGGTCAAAAAGTAACGCTAAATAGACAGCGAGAACCCCTTTGCTGATGTCTCCCAATAGTGTGAGGCTGGCGGCAATGCGGTTACCAATTCTTAGCACATTGCTTGCGCCTGGATTGCCTGAGCCTTGTTGACGAGGATCGGGTATCCCCATAGAGTTGCAAACCAGCAGTGCGGTTGGGATAGACCCCAGTAAGTAGGCAAAGCTAATGAGCGCAGGTTCCAGTAAACTAGTGGTTAACATGGTGGCTCGCCAATGTTCAGGAGTAAGTAAGTGGATATAGTGTACATTCGTGAGTTACAGGTTGAAACGATTATTGGTATCTATGATTGGGAAAGAGAGGTGCGCCAAATTGTTTCTCTCGATCTTGAAATGGGAACGGATATCCGAGCAGCGGCCAATACCGAAGACATAGAAAACACGCTCAATTACAAAAGTGTTTCGGATAGGCTGATTGCATTTGTCGGTGAGAGTCAGTTTCTACTGGTCGAAACCATGGCAGAGGAAATTGCAGCGTTGATTATGCAAGAGTTCAATGTTCCTTGGCTAAGGTTGCGTGTGGGTAAACCCGGAGCCGTGCCTCAAGCGAGTGATGTTGGAGTGATCATCGAAAGAGGGGTTAAAAGCTGATGGCGTTGGTTTATCTGAGCCTAGGAAGCAATGTGGATCGTGAACGTTACATCCTTGCTGCACTGGATGCATTAGCGGATCAATTTGGTGAGCTGGGCATTTCATCCGTGTATGAAAGCGAGTCGGTCGGTTTTAAAGGCAGCCCTTTTTTTAATCTTGTCGTCAAAATTGAAACCTCAATGAGTGTGGGCGACTTGTCGCGTTGGCTAAAAATGATTGAAGACCAAAACGGTCGTAAAAGGGGAGGTCCCCGTTTTTGCTCGCGCACGTTGGATATTGATATTCTGACCTATGATGACTGTGTTGGTGAGGTCGATGGTATACAGTTGCCGAGAGATGAGGTGGATAAAAATGCCTTTGTACTTTGGCCATTGGCGGAGTTAGCACCTGATGAACAACATCCTGTTCGTCAATTGCCTTATGCATTTTTATGGCAAAATTATACAGCGAACCAGCCGCTTTGGCGTGTTGATTTTTCTTGGAGAGGTCGACAAATTTCATCTTCATCCATCGCAGGCGATACAGCCGTCGATGCTAAGGCGACGGTAAGTTAGTTAATGGTCATGCAATCTGGGAATCAAGAAGCGCGTGTTTGGCAATGGATAGATGAAGTTGTAATCGGTTTAAATCTCTGTCCGTTTGCCGCTTATCCAAGACGTAAGAACCAGATTCGTGTTTGTATTAGCGAAGTGACTGAGGAAGCGGATGTCTTAACCTTGTTAGTGGATGAGTTGATTCGTTTGGATGAAACGCCCGTTGAGCAGCTTGAGACCACTGTGTTGGCGTTTCCAAATATGTGGCCAGATTTTTTGGATTACAATGATTTTCTCTGGCAAACCGAACGTCTGTTAACCAAGTGTGATCGAGACGGTGTGTATCAAATCGCCAGTTTTCATCCAGGGTATCAGTTTTCGGGTACGACGAGTGATGATGTGGGTAATTTGACGAATCGCTCTCCCTATCCAATCTTGCATTTGATCAGGGAAGACTCGGTTGAAATTGCATTGGAAAAACATCCCAATCCTGATGCCATTCCGTTTACGAATATTGCGCGTATGCGATCCTTGTCGATTGAGGAAAGAAAGCGACTGTTTCCTTGGTTGTTTAAATCGTAAATGGACGAGCTGGTTACGCGGCTGGTTATTTGAAAAAGCGCAATATCTTCTCTTTGTCCCATAGCGTATCACGGTAACCCAGTGTAATCAGTGACTCCGTAAACCTTGGCGTGAAGAGCAAGTAACTGGCGATCCCTGCACCGCCGCCTTTGCGAGAGGCGCCGACAGCTTTCAGTGCAAACTTGAG